>NZ_JBKEAE010000107.1:0-8201 GCF_047971885.1 Tropicimonas sp.
CAGACAGAAGGTCGGCGCCGGCGACCGGATCGAAATTGCCCTGCCTGAAGCGGCCGGAGTGGAAACCGCACCGGAATCCATCCCGCTCGATATCATCTACGAAGACGACGATCTGATCGTCATCGACAAGCCGGCGGGGATGGTGGTGCACCCGGCACCCGGTTCGCCCTCGGGGACGCTGGTCAACGCGCTGCTCGGTCATTGCGGCGATACGCTTTCCGGCGTCGGCGGCGAAAGACGCCCCGGCATCGTGCACCGGATCGACAAGGACACCTCGGGCCTGCTGGTCGTGGCCAAGTCCGACGCCGCCCACCACGGGCTTGCCGCCCAGTTCGAGGCGCACAGCGTCGACCGGCGCTATCTTGCGCTGGTTCACGGTGTGCCCGATCGCGCCGACCCGCGCCTGAGCGGTATCAGGGGAGCCTCGTGGGACGGGGCCGACATTCTGCGCATCACCACGCAGATCGCCCGGCACAGGCACGACCGCCAGCGTCAGGCGGTGGTGTGGGCGGGCGGGCGCCATGCGGTCACCCGAGCCCGCGTTGTGGAGTCCTTCGGCGCACCGCCGGTGGCGGCGCTGGTCGAATGCCGGCTGGAAACCGGGCGCACCCACCAGATCAGGGTTCACATGGCCCATGTCGGGCACGCGCTGATCGGCGATCCGGTCTATGGCGGGCGGCGGCGGCTTTCGGCCCGGGCAGTGGGCGAGGCGGCGGCATCCGCCGCCAGCGGCTTTCCCCGGCAGGCCTTGCATGCGGCGACGCTTGGGTTCATACATCCGCGCAGCGGCGAGAAGCTGTCGTTCGAAAGCGCCCCGCCCGACGACATGGCGACCCTGACCTCCCTGCTGCGCGGGTAGCCGTAATATCCGTTAACATATCCGTTAGGTCGATTGCGCTGCCGGTCCGGTTGCTTCAAACTGGGCATGCGGCGTTCCATCTCGCGCAGCCCGCCGAAGAGGAACTACTTGAACTGAACAGTTCAGCTCTTAAATCTTACATCAAAGGACTTTGCGCATGCGATGCGCAAGGGTCCGGCACGTTCGGAGGGATAAGTTGAGCAACTACGGAAATCTTCCCGCCCCCTCCCCGGAGCAGGGGCTGAACCGGTACCTGCAGGAAATCCGCAAGTTTCCGATGCTGGAACCGGAAGAGGAATACATGCTGGCCAAACGGTGGGTCGACCATCAGGACGCCGAGGCCGCGCACAAGATGGTGACGAGCCACCTGAGGCTCGCCGCCAAGATCGCCATGGGCTATCGCGGCTATGGGCTGCCGCAGGCCGAGGTGATCTCGGAGGCGAATGTCGGCCTGATGCAGGCAGTCAAGCGGTTCGACCCGGAAAAGGGGTTCCGCCTTGCCACCTATGCGATGTGGTGGATCCGCGCCTCGATCCAGGAATACATCCTGCGGTCGTGGAGTCTGGTGAAACTGGGTACGACCTCGGCGCAGAAGAAGCTGTTCTTCAACCTGCGCAAGGCAAAATCGCGCATCGGTGCGCTGGAAGAGGGCGACCTGCGCCCCGAGAACGTTACCCGGATCGCCAACGATCTTGGCGTGACCGAGGACGAGGTGGTCTCGATGAACCGCCGCCTCTCGGGGGGCGATGCCTCGCTGAACGCGACGGTCGGCAGCGATGGCGACACCACCACCCAATGGCAGGACTGGCTGGAGGACAAAGACGCCGATCAGGCCGAAGCCTATGCCGAGGCCAACGAGCTTTCGGTGCGCCGCGATCTGCTGCTCGAGGCGATGGAGGCGCTCAACGATCGCGAGAAGAACATCCTCACCCAGCGCCGCCTGGCCGAACCGCCGGTAACGCTCGAGGAACTGTCGGGCGAATATGGCGTGAGCCGCGAGCGCATCCGTCAGATCGAGGTGCGCGCCTTCGAAAAGCTCCAGAAGCGGATGAAGGAGCTTGCCCGGGAAAAGGGTGTTCTCGAACCCGCCTGAGCCGCTGCGCAGCGGTCGCAAACCCAAAATGCAAACGGCTCGCGATCCCGCGAGCCGTTTCTTTCTTCCACCTGCCTTGCGGCTGTCGCGTTACTCGGCGGGTGTCGAGCTTTCGGATTTTCCGCCCGAGGCGAAATATTCCCTTGTCAGCTTGACGACAACCGGTGCCAGCAGCGCCAGCGCGATCAGGTTCGGAATGGCCATCATGGCGTTCAGCGTATCTGCCAGCAGCCAGATGAAGCCGAGATCGGCCGCCGCGCCCAGCGGCACCGCGATGCACCACAGAACGCGGAAAGGCACCAGCGACTTCACGCCAAGGAAGTACTCGACGCATTTCTCGCCGTAATAGGACCATCCCAGTATTGTCGTGAAGGCAAAGATCGACAGTGCGATGGCGACGACATAGCCACCGACACCGGGAAGCGCGCTGTCGAAGGCCATTGTCGTCAACGCAGCCCCGGATTCGCCCGATGTCCAGACACCGGTGGTGATGATCGCGAGCCCGGAGATCGAGCAGACGATGATCGTGTCGATAAAGGTGCCCAGCATGGCGATCAGGCCCTGGCTGACAGGGCCGGCGGTCGCTGCGGCGGCATGCGCGATCGGGGACGAACCAAGACCCGCCTCGTTCGAGAAGACGCCGCGCGCCACGCCGAAGCGGATGGCTGCCCATACCGCTGCGCCGGCGAAACCGCCTTCGGCCGCCGTCGCGGTGAACGCATTCGAAATCACCAGACCGAATGCATGGCCAAGGCTGCCGAAGTTGGCAAGAAGCACGATCAGCCCTGCGAGCACATAGAAAACAGCCATGAACGGCACGAGCTTTCCGGCAACCGAAGCGATCCGGGTGATGCCGCCAAGAACCACCGCGCCAGTCAGCAGCATGATGATGATCCCGGTGACCAGCGGCGGCAGGCCGAAGCTGGTATCCATCACGTGGGCGACCGAGTTCGACTGCACGGTGTTGCCGATCCCGAAGGCGGCAATCGCGCCGAAACCGGCAAATGTCGGCGCCATCCAGTGCCATTTCGAGGACAGGCCGTTCCTGATATAGTACATCGGCCCGCCGACGTAGTTGCCCAGTTCGTCCTGTTCGCGGTATTTCACCGCCAGCACGGCCTCGGCGTATTTGGTCGCCATGCCGACCAGCGCGGTCATCCACATCCAGAACAGGGCGCCGGGGCCGCCGAGAAACACGGCGGTTGCAACCCCGGCGATGTTCCCGGTGCCAATGGTCGCCGAAAGCGCCGTCATCAGCGCGTTGAACGGGCTGATCTGCCCGGCGCCGCTGGCCTGACGTCCGGCCCAGAGCATTTTGAATCCGGTACCGAGGCGCCGGATCGGCATGAATTTCAGCACGACCTGCAGGAACAGGCCGACACCCAGAATGAGGACCAGCATCGGCGGCCCCCAGACGATACCGTTGATCCAGCCAACGATTGCGGAAATTGTCTCCATTACATTTGTCCCTCACTCTTGTTATTGGCCGCGCTTGCCGACGGCCTTGCGTCTTTCACACGATGTGCAGCGGCGGTTACGCGTAGCCTAGCGATTTCGCCCGGATCGGCAAATCGCCAACCGCGCCGGCACCCGGCCGCCCCTGCATCCGGTCGAGGATAGGGCGATCATTTCGGCATTGCCACATTTTTGAGCGGGCGAGGAACCGATTTTCATCACGTTTGACGGACGCTCGGCGATGCGCCCGCCATTCTACTGCTGGAAGACATAGGTTCCCGGCGCATCGCTGATCGGCTTCAGTCCCTTCGACGCGGCGCCCATGCGCGGCGGCGAGACATCGCCGGGCGTGGTCTTTTCCATCAGGAATTCAAGCCACACCGGCCACCAAGACCCCTCCTGCGGCGCGTGCCCGGCAACCCAGCTGTCGGGGGCGACGTACCGCTCGGGCCCCTTGCGGCGACCGACGCGATAGTGCCGCCCGCGATGACCGGGTTCCGAAACGATCCCGGCGTTGTGGCCGCCGGAGGTCAGAACGAAAGTCTGTTCGGCCCCGTTGAACAGGGCAAGCTTGTAGACCGACTTCCACGGCGCGATATGGTCGGTCTCGGTTCCCAGCACGAACATCGGCGTATCGATGTCCGGCAGGGCGATGACGTCGCCCCCGACCTCGAACCGGCCGCCCGACAGACGGTTTTCCAGGAAAAGCCACCGCAGGTACTGCGAATGCATGCGATAGGGCATGCGGGTCGCATCGGCATTCCATGCCGAGATGTCGAAGGGCTTTTCGTCCTTGTCGAGCAGGTAGCGGTTGATCGCCCGGCCCCAGACGAGATCTTCGGAACGGAGCGCCTGAAACGCGCCGGCCATCTGATCCTGATCGAGATAGCCCTGATCCTGCATCATGTCTTCGAGATAGGCGACCTGACTGTCGTCCAGAAAGATCGTGATCTCGCCGGCCTCGGAAAAATCGGTCTGCGCCGCCAGCAGCGTCACCGAGGCAAGCCGCTCGTCGCCGTCACGTGCCATGGCCGCAGCCGCGATGGCCAGCATCGTTCCGCCGAGACAATAGCCGCAGCTGTGAATCCGGCGCCCCGGCACGATCGCCGACACCGCATCAAGCGCCTTCATCACGCCGTTGGCGCGATAATCGTCCAGTGTCATTTCGGACAGGCTGGCATCGGGATTGATCCACGAGATGCAGAATACCGTGAACCCGTTTTCCACCAGATAGCGGATCACCGAATTCGACGGGCTGAGATCGAGGATGTAGTATTTCATGATCCATGCCGGAACGATCAGGATCGGCTCGCGGTGGACCTTTTTCGTCGTGGGCGTGTACTGGATCAGTTCCATCAACTCGTTGCGGAACACGACCTTGCCGGGCGTGCAGGCGATATTCTGGCCAACCACGAATTCCTTCGGCAGCGGCCTGTGCTCGCCCGCCAGGTCCCGCGCCACATCGTCGGCCAGTTTCCTGCCCCCCGCAACCAGGTTCTGCCCCCCCGTCGCCACCGTCTTCTCGATCACCTCGGGGTTGGTGAACGGATAGTTCGACGGCGCCAGGGTATCGAGAACCTGCTTGGCCTGGAATGCCACCCGCTCGGCCGACTTGTGGCGCATGCCGCGCATTTCCCGGGTCGCCTCGCGCCACCAGTCCTCGGTCGCCAGATAGCCCTGTTTCCACCACGAAAACGGTGGCGTATTCCATCCCTCGTGATTGAACCGCCGGTCGCCCTTGCGCGGCTGAAATCCCTCTCCGGCACCGAGCAGACCCAGCATCAGCTTGCGGCTGTTCTCGGCCGCCAGTTCGGCCAGTTCCATCTGCCGCCCGGGTGCGATGGCAAGATGCTTGGCCCAATCCTCCCACGCTGCCTGTGCCGCATAGGGGGAAATCCCGTGCGTAATCCGCGCGTTCATCGCCTGGATCGCCCGATCGAGGTTCTCGTATCCCTGCCTGTCGGGCGCCGCATCCGGCGTGGCCACCCCGGCCGGCTCGGCGGCAACCGCCGGTGCGGTCGCTGCCGGCTTGCGCACGGCGGGCTGCTCGTCCGTCTCCGGTGTTTCCGGTCTTGTAACGCCGCTGCGTTCGGTCATGTCCGCCTCCCAATCCTGTCACCATTCCCGGCTTCACGCTGCGCCTACCGCGCCGCGACGCCCGGCAACCGTTCGTATCCTATAGCACAGTTTTTTCCGGTACAGATGCCGATTGATGTCCGTGCCCCGGCCGCCCGCGACGGCGTTCCGCTAAAACCGCACGTGGCGGCGGCAGCGATCCTGCCCGCGTCTCTCCGGCCGCTCGTTCGGGACTTGCGGTTTTCCGCCCCGGCTGCACAGGATGGCACGACCGTAACGGGAGACGACAGATGGCAACGCAGGTCATTCGCTGGGGCATCCTCGGGGCCTCGAACTTTGCGCGCAATCACATGGGGCCGGCGATCCACGCCGCACGCGGCGCGCAGCTGGCAGCACTGGCGACCGGTTCGCCGCACAAGGCCGAAGCCTTCACCGATGCCTTTCCCGGTATCCGCATCCACGAAAGCTATGACGCGCTGCTTGCCGACCCCGGGATCGACGCGGTCTATATCCCCCTGCCCAATCACCTCCATGTGGAATGGAGCCTCAGGGCGCTGGCCGCCGGCAAGCCGGTGCTGTGCGAGAAACCCGCCACCCTGCACGCCGAAGAGTTCGACACACTGATCGCCGCACGCGACAGGGCCGGGCTGCTCGCCGCCGAGGCCTTCATGGTGGTCCATCACCCGCAGTGGCAAAGGGCGCGCCAGATGATCGCCGAGGGCGCCATCGGCAGGCTGGCGCAGGTGCATGGCGCCTTTTCCTTCAACAACACCGACATGCGCAATATCCGCAACCGGCCCGAGACCGGCGGCGGGGCCCTGCGCGATATCGGAGTCTACACGCTGGGCACCGCCCGTTTCGCCACCGGTGAGGAGCCGGTCGCAGCAACGGCGCGGATCACATGGGAAAACGGCTTCGACACCATTTCGCGCAGCCAGATCGAATTTCCGTCCTTCCACATGTCGATGCTGGTTTCGACACGCCTCGCCCCGTATCAGGAGATGACCTTTCACGGTGACGAGGGCGTGCTGCGGCTTGACTTTCCGTTCAACGCTAATGTCCATGGCGAGGCACGGCTCGACCTGTTGCGCGGCAACGAAACGATCACCGAACGGTGGCCCGGGGTGAACCACTATGTGCTTCAGGTCGAGAACTTCGGCGAAAGCCTGCGCAGCGGCGTACCCTATCCCTGCCCGCTGGAATTCAGCCGCGGCACCCAGGCGGCGATGGACATGATCTTTGCCGCCGATCCCGCCCCTGCCGGAGCATGACATGCAAGACGACGATATAGACGGCCGGCTTCACGGCCCCCAACCTGACCCCGGCACACAGGAATCGATGCTGCTGCGCCTGATCCATCTGGTGCTGATCGCGATCATGCTCAGCATCGCGCAGACGATCGTCGGCGTCGCGACGATCGTCCAGTTCGTCATCATGGTGCTGAACCGGCGCCAGCCCAACGAGCGGCTGGCCGATTTCGGCACCGATCTGGGCATCTGGATCGCCAAGGCGACCCGCTACCAGACCGGCGCAAGCGAGGTGAAACCCTGGCCCTGGACCGATCTGGACTGAAGGGCACCGTTGCCGGCGGTCGGTGAGACCGGCCAGCGATCACGAATTAGTGAGCGTGACCCGACGACACAAATCTGATCTAGCTGCATCATCAGGGATGCAGGTCAGAGGATTTCAGGATGCCAGTCCACCTGGTGCTTGCGTTTGCAATTGTCAGCGAGGTGGTGGCGACGATGGCCCTGAAGCCCGCTGCCGGATTTACCAAACCGGGCCCGTCGCTCGTTGTTCTGGTGGGCTATGGGCTGGCTTTCTTTTTCCTGTCTCAAGTGCTCGACCGCCTGCCCATCGGCATTGTCTATGCCGTATGGGCTGGCGGCGGCATTGTCCTGACCGCACTGGCGGCATGGGTAATCTTCGGGCAGCGCCCTGATGCGGCCGGGTTTGTCGGCATCGGACTTATCATCGCAGGTGTGCTTGTCCTGAACCTGGTCTCGAAGACGAACGTCCACTGAGCACCTCCGGGCGGGTCAGCCCTCCATCGCCTCAAGCTCGTCGATCATCGCCGAGATCATCGAAAGCCCCTTGTCCCAGAACCCCGGATCGGTCGCGTCGAGACCGAAGGGCGCCAGAAGCTCGGTGTGGTGTTTGGAACCGCCGGCCCCGAGCATGTCGAAATACCTCTCCTGGAAGTCCGGATCCCCCTCCTCGTAGACGGCATAGAGCGCGTTCACCAGCCCGTCGCCAAAGGCATAGGCATAGACGTAGAAGGGCGAATGCACGAAATGCGGGATATAGGACCAGAAGGTCTCGTATCCGTCCATGAAGCGGAACGCCGGGCCGAGGCTTTCGGCCTGAACCGACATCCACAGCGCGTCGATATCCTCGGGCGTCAGTTCGCCCCGGCCGCGCGCCGCGTGCAGCTTGCACTCGAAATCGTAGAAGGCGATCTGCCGGACAACGGTGTTGATCTGGTCCTCGACCTTGCCGGCCAGCAGCACCTTGCGCTGGCGATCGTCGGCGGCCCCGGCCAGCAGCTTGCGGAAGGTCAGCATCTCGCCGAAAACGGAGGCGGTTTCGGCCAGCGTCAGCGGGGTCGAGGACAGAAGCTCGCCCTGCCCTGCCGCCAGCACCTGATGGACACCGTGCCCAAGCTCGTGCGCGAGCGTCATCACATCGCGCGGCTTGCCCAGATAGTTCAGCATCACA
>NZ_JBKEAE010000109.1:0-5990 GCF_047971885.1 Tropicimonas sp.
CCCTTCATCAGCTCGTCGGCCATGGCCTGGGCGTTCTTCACGACCTGGGCGGCGTAATCCTTGAAGCCCGGTTGCAGCGCCTCGCCAAAGGCGACGGCCTTTGCGGCGATTACATGCATCAACGGGCCGCCCTGCAGGCCGGGGAATACCGCCGAATTGATCTTTTTCGCGAGATCGGCGTCATTGGTCAGCACCATGCCGCCGCGCGGGCCGCGCAGGGATTTATGCGTCGTCGTGGTCACGACATGGGCATGGGGCAGGGGCGAGGGATGCTGGCCACCGGCCACGAGGCCCGCGATATGCGCCATGTCGACCATCAGCCAGGCCCCGACCTCGTCGGCGATCTTGCGGAAGGCGGCCCAGTCCCAGACCCGGCTATAGGCGGTGCCGCCGGCCACGATCAGCTTGGGCTTGTGGGTGCGGGCGCTTTCGGCAATCGCCTCCATGTCCAGCAGCTGGTCCTGCTTCCTGACGCCATAGCTGACCACGTTGAACCATTTGCCCGACATGTTCACCGGGCTGCCATGGGTCAGGTGACCGCCCGAATTCAGGTCCAGCCCCATGAAGGTATCGCCCGGCTTCAGCAGCGCCAGAAACACCGCCTGGTTCATCTGGCTGCCGCTGTTCGGCTGAACATTGGCGAAGTCGCAACCGAACAGTTCCTTGGCCCGGTCAATCGCCAGATCTTCCACGATATCAACGAATTGGCAGCCGCCGTAATAGCGCTTGCCGGGATAGCCTTCGGCATATTTGTTGGTCAGAACAGAGCCCTGCGCCTGCAGCACGGCCCTGGACACGATGTTTTCGGATGCGATCAGCTCGATCTCGTCGCGCTGGCGGCCCAGTTCCTGGCCGATGGCCTTGGCGATGGCGGGATCGGCGTCGGCAAGGGGGGCGGTGAAAAAGGCTTCGGTCTGGGTGCTCATCGGCTGTCTCCGGCTGGACTGCTGCGGTCGGCGTCTCTTTAGCCGAGGCTGCCGTCCGCATAAACAGGGAATCCGACATGGGGCTTGCCTTCTGCGCCAACAGGCTGAAATCTGGCGGCGTTCAGCGAGGAAAGGCCCGATGGCACCCAGATTGATGTTCGTGGCCAGCGATACGGGCGTTGCCCAGACCTCGCTTGCGCGGCTGACAGCGCGCTATGGCCAGACGCGCCAGTCCGAGGCCGAGGTGATCGTGGCCCTTGGCGGCGACGGGTTGATGCTGTCGACGCTGCACAAGAATACCGGCCTGCCGGTCTATGGCATGAACCGGGGCACCATCGGTTTTCTGATGAACGACTATCACGAGGACGACCTGCCCGAACGGGTCGCGATGGCCGAGGAAACGGTCACCAACCCGCTGGCCATGCTTGCGGGCGCGGCCGATGGTCGCGAGCATCGCGCGCTGGCCATCAACGAGGTCAGCCTGCTGCGTGCGGGCCCCCAGGCCGCCAAGCTGCGGATCAGCGTCGATGGCCGCGAGCGGATGGAGGAACTGGTCTGCGACGGCGCGCTGCTCTGCACGCCCGCCGGATCGACTGCCTATAACTATTCGGCCCATGGCCCGATCCTGCCCATGGGTTCGGACGTGCTGGCCCTGACCGCCATCGCCGCCTTTCGCCCCCGCCGCTGGCGCGGGGCGATCCTGCCCAACTCCGGCACCGGCCGTTTCGACGTTCTGGAGCCCGAAAAGCGTCCGGTCATGGCCGATGCCGACTCGCGCGGGGTCGAAAGGGTCCACTGGGTCGAGATCCGCTCGGAGCCCGCGATCCAGCACCGCATACTGTTCGATCCGGGCCACGGCCTCGAAGAACGCCTGACCCGCGAACAGTTCGTCTGACCCATCCCGCCTGCTTGGGTCCTCAAATATCCTGCGGGGGGGTGGGGTGCACAAACCCCCCCACCGCCGACCGCGCCGCTTTGCGCAAACCCGCAAGCCGCGATACATCGCCGGCCATGGAAAACCGCCCTGCACTCCCGCCCGAAATCGCCCGCCGCCGGACCTTCGCGATCATCTCGCATCCCGACGCCGGCAAGACCACGCTGACCGAAAAGTTCCTGCTGTTTGGCGGGGCGATCCAGATGGCCGGTCAGGTGCGCGCCAAGGGCGAGGCGCGGCGCACCCGGTCCGACTTCATGAAGATGGAGCAGGACCGGGGGATTTCGGTCTCGGCCTCGGCCATGTCCTTCGAATATGACGGGCACCGCTTCAATCTGGTCGACACGCCGGGGCACAGCGATTTCTCCGAGGATCCCTATCGCACCCTGACCGCCGTCGATGCCGCGATCATGGTGATCGATGGGGCGAAAGGCGTCGAATCCCAGACCCGCAAACTGTTCGAGGTCTGCCGGCTGCGCGACCTGCCGATCCTGACCTTCTGTAACAAGATGGACCGCGAAAGCCGCGATACATTCGAGATCATCGACGAGATTCAGGAAAATCTGGCCATCGACGTGGCGCCCGCAAGCTGGCCCATCGGGGTCGGTCGCGACTTCATCGGTGCCTATGACCTGTTGAATGACCGGCTTGAGATCATGGACCGCGCCGACCGCAACAGGGTGGCGGAATCGATCAGCATCAAGGGGCTGGACGATCCGAAACTAGAGGGTCACATCCCCGCCGACCTCTTGTCCAAGCTGCGCGAAGAGGTTGAGATGGCGCGTGAGCTGCTGCCTGCCTTTGACCGGCAATCCTTCCTCGAAGGTCATCTGACGCCGATCTGGTTCGGTAGCGCCATCAACAGTTTCGGCGTCAAGGAATTGATGAGCGGGATCAGCGAATACGGCCCGCAGCCCCAGCCACAGAACGCTGCCGAACGCCAGATCGCGCCCGAAGAAGGTCGCGTTACCGGCTTCGTCTTCAAGGTGCAGGCGAACATGGACCCCAAGCACCGCGACCGCGTGGCCTTCGTGCGCCTCGCCAGCGGCCATTTCGAGCGCGGGATGAAGCTTACCCATGTGCGCTCGAAAAAGCCGATGGCAGTGTCGAACCCGGTGCTGTTCCTTGCCGCCGACCGCGAGCTGGCCGAGGAGGCCTGGGCCGGCGACATCATCGGCATTCCGAACCACGGGCAATTGCGCATCGGCGACGCGCTGACCGAGGGCGAGGGGCTGCGCTTTACCGGCATCCCCTCCTTCGCGCCGGAACTGCTGCAGACCGTTCGCTCGGGCGATCCGATGAAGGCCAAGCACCTGGAAAAGGCGCTGATGCAATTCGCCGAGGAAGGTGCCGCCAAGGTGTTCAAGCCGATGATCGGCTCGGGCTTCATTGTCGGCGTGGTGGGCCAGCTGCAATTCGAGGTGCTGGCGAGCCGCATCGAGATCGAATACGGCATTCCGGTCCGCTTCGAATCCTCGCAATTCACCTCTGCGCGTTGGGTCAGTGGACCGCAGGCGAAACTGGATGCCTTTGCCAACCAGAACAAGCAGCACATGGCCAGCGACCATGACGGCGATCCGGTCTATCTGACCCGGTTGCAATGGGACATCGACCGCGTGGTGCGCGATCACCCGGACCTGAAGCTGACGGCGACGAAAGAGATGATGGTGTGAGTGCCGCCGGAGGCTGGCATGCTCTGCGTGCCATGCCCCCCGTGCGATCTATTTCCTCTGCTCGAACAACCAGTCGCGCAATGCCGGAATGGTATAGGCATGGTGCCATGTGTTGACATGGCCCGCCCCGGGTGAGGCCGGGGCGCTCGGGTCCAGAACGCTGCCTGCGGTGAATGTGGTAAAGAACACATTGCTGTCCGTGCCCGAGGCGCGGATCGCCGCGACTGCCTGCGCCATGTCCTGCGCCGGGGCCTTTGCATCCAGCTGACCTCGGGCAATCTTCGCGCCATTCGCGGCAAGTTCCTCCATGATCGCGGTCATACCGGGAAAGGCCTTGCTGTCATCCTCGGACACGATGGCCCAGAATTTCGCACCGGCCAGCGGCGCGACAAGCGATGCGTCCCATTGCCCTGCGACGCAGAGCGTGGCGGCGAAAAGATCGGGCTCGGCAATGCCCAGGGCGATGCTGGTCATGCAGCCGCCCGACTGGCCGGTCGTATAGAGCCGGTTTCTGTCGATGCTGTAGTCCTTGGCCAATTGCGCCAGCAGGCGTGGGACCAGATCGACATAGACCGAGGTTTGCGAGGCGTCATTGGTCAGCGGCACCGGGAATTGCGGGGCCAGCACAAAGGCGGGGTGACGGGCCTGATCTTCGGGGCGGGCGAATGAGACGGCACCCAACCCCTGTTGCAGGGTCCGGCGCGGGTTAGAGCCGGTGACGCCGGCATCATGCATGAACAGGACCAGCGGATAGCTTTGCCCCGGATCGTAATTCTTGGGGATATACAGGTTGTAATCCAGCGTCAGTCCGGTCTCGGGATCGGTAAAGCGAAACTGGCGGAAATCATCGACAATGACATTCGTCGTGCGGGTATTGATGACCCCCAGCATGCCGGGATCGACCTGCGCCCCGCTGGCGAAGGTCAGCGGCCCTGCCATCTTCACGATGAGCGCGGCGGCCTTGTCCAGATCCGGGCCGAAGACAGGCGCGGCAGCATCGGCCGGGTCAAGCGCGATGACAATGAAACGTCCGCTCGCCGCAGGCGCCGCGGGATCGGCGGTGTCGGCGACCCTGACCGACAGGATGTTGCGCTCCTCGACGGTAAAGCTGCCGATCCCGACAGAATCGGCTGAAACCGGCTCTGCCAGTTCGACGACTGCAGCCGTCACTTTCTGGCCGTCGCCAAAGACCTCGGTCACGGCTGTGACCGCCCGGATGGCATCGTCTTGAAAGACGCTGCGATTCACCTTCGGGCCGCCGGCGCCGGAGGGGCCTTCGATTGCGCCCTGCGCGTGCAGCATCGGGGCGGGTGACAGCATCAGCAGGGTCAGACAGGTCAGGCTGATCCGTTTCATTGCAGGCTCTCCATTCCGGGTGGGATATCCGTTCGTCGCGCTGCCTGCACCAGCTGTGGCGGGCAGCGGTCATCAACCTCTGACAGCGGGCCAACCGCCCGGACTGCATCCCGGGCGGCGGCGGGTGGCCGAATGGCGTTCCGCCTTACACCACCGTCACATCCAGCGTGATTTCGGCCTTCAGCACCTTGCTGACCGGGCAGCCCTGTTCGGCCTTTCTCGCCGATTCCTCGATGACCGCCCGGTCGCCGTTCCCCGAAACCCGCGTCGTCAGATGCGCGGTCTTGATGGCGAAACCGCCCTCGACCTGATCCAGCCCGATCTTCGAGGTGGTCTCGATCACCACATCGGTCACGCCCGCGCCGGCCAGAATATTCGACAGCGCCATGCTGAAACAGGCGGCATGGGCGGCGCCGATCAGTTCCTCGGGATTGGTTCCGGGGGCGCCTTCGAACCGGGTCCTGAAGCCATAGGGCTGCTCGGACAGCACCCCCGATTGGGTCGAGACGGTGCCCCTGCCGTCCTTGAGCCCGCCTTCCCATCTTGCCGAGCCGGAATTGACGATCATTTCAGTCTCCTTTCGGGGTGAATTCGGGACATAACGCCGGCCGGCTTGCGCGGGTTCACGCGCCGGCCTATCCCGGCAAGAAATAACGGGGGACGGAATGCCGGTCTATGAACTCGCCGCATTGGGGGCGGCGGCCTGCTGGGCGATTACCGGCATCCTGTCGCAATCGGCGGCGCAGGCGCTGGGGCCGTTCGGTTTCAACCGTCTGCGTCAGGGCATGGTGGCGGCGATGCTGGCGGCGATCGTCTTTGCCACCGGGCGCTGGCAGGGGATCGAAAGCGGCGACCTGCTGCGGCTGGCGCTGTCGGGTGTCATCGGAATTTTCCTTGGCGATACGCTGCTTTACGTGTCATTGATCCGGCTGGGACCACGCCGGGCGGGGGCGCTGTTTGCGCTGAACGCGCCGATTGCCGCGGTCATGGGCTGGCTGTTTCTGGGCGAGGACCTGCCGCCGCTGGCCATTCTGGGGGTCGTGCTGTCCACGCTGGGCGTCGCCATGACGGTGCTGGGCCGGGCAGGGCGCTCGGGCGGGC
>NZ_JBKEAE010000140.1:0-2857 GCF_047971885.1 Tropicimonas sp.
ACCCTGCTGCCGACAGCGGCGCTGCTGTTCAGATATTCCGCCCTGACCTTCAATTCGCACCGGATCCATTACGACCTGCCCTATGCGCGGGACGAGGAGGGCTATCCCGGTCTTGTCGTTCACGGCCCGCTACAGGCCACGCTTCTTGCCGATCATGCCGCGCGACGGCTTGGCCGTTCGCTCAAGCGCTTTTCGTTCCGTGGTCAGGGGCCGGCATTCGCCGGCATCTCGCTGCGACTGTGTGTGCTTCCGGGAGCCGACGCCGCCTCGGAGGAGTTGGCGCTCGTCAGCGAGCAGTTTGGCAAGACCTGCATGACGGCGGAGGCTGCATGACCGATCATCACGATGAGATCGCCCTTGCGCAGACGCTGCTATTCGTGCCGGCGAACAGGCCAGAGCGTTTCGGCAAGGCTGCCGGCAGCGGCGCAGATGCCGTAATCGTGGATCTTGAGGACGCGGTCGCACCTGCGGACAAGTCGAGCGCACGGGATTCGCTCGATGATCTGTCGGAAGACCTTGCGGTTATCCTGCGGATTAACGCTGCCGATTCCGAATGGTACGCGGCGGATATCGCCAGGGCGTTGTCGCTGAACGTGGCGGCGGTCATGCTGCCCAAGGCCAAGGCTGGCGCGGAGTTGGTGGAGTGCTGTGCGTCTCTGGGCGAGATCCCGGTGATCGCTTTGATCGAATCGGCCGCGGGTCTGGCAACCGCGCGACAGGTTGCGGCGACGCCGGGCGTTCTTCGACTTGCATTCGGCTCTGTCGATTATTGCGCCGATCTGGGCTGTACTCATCTGCGCGATGTCCTGTTGCCGGCTAGGGCGGAACTGGTCCTCTCTTCGCGGCTGGGGGGGATCGCCGCGCCGATTGATGGCGTGACCACCGAAATTCGCGACATGCAGGCCGTCACCGAGGATGCGCGTCACGCGCGGGATCTGGGCATGGGCGGCAAGCTCGCGATCCACCCGTCTCAGATCGCGCCGATTGTCGCGGCCTTCCGTCCCAGCCCGGATGAAGTCGCCTGGGCGAAGCGGGTTCTGGCCGCGGGCGAAGGCGGCGCGGTCATGATCGATGGCGCGATGGTTGACCTGCCGGTCAGGCTGCGCGCCCGGAAAATTCTTGCCTCGGCGAAAGCTGAATGAACATTGAAAGGGAGTTTTGCCGATGAAGGTCCTCGTACCTGTGAAACGTGTGATTGACTATAACGTCAAGGCGAAGGTGAAGTCTGACGGCTCTGGTGTCGATCTTGCGAATGTGAAGATGTCGATGAACCCCTTTGACGAGATTGCGGTGGAAGAGGCGATCCGGCTGAAGGAAAAAGGCACGGCTGAGGAAGTGGTCGCGGTCTCCATCGGCGTGAAGCAGGCGCAGGAGACGCTGCGCACGGCGCTCGCCATGGGGGCGGACCGGGCCATTCTGGTTGTCGCTGCCGACGATGTGCATCAGGATATCGAACCGCTGGCGGTGGCGAAAATCCTGAAGGCTGTCATTGATGAGGAACAGCCGGGGCTCGTGATCGCGGGCAAGCAGGCCATCGACAATGACATGAATGCGACGGGTCAGATGCTGGCCGCCCTGCTGGGCTGGCCGCAGGCGACGTTTGCCTCGAAGGTCGAGATTGAGGGTGAGGCCGCGAAGGTCACGCGTGAGGTCGATGGCGGTTTGCAGACCATCGAGGTCAAGCTGCCCGCGATTGTGACGGCGGATCTGCGGCTGAATGAGCCGCGCTATGCCTCGCTGCCCAATATCATGAAGGCGAAGAAGAAGCCTCTGGATGAGAAGACGGCGGCGGATTACGGCGTCGATGTCAGCCCGCGGCTGGAGGTCACCAATACGAAAGAGCCCGAGGGCCGCAAGGCAGGGATCAAGGTGGAGACGGTGGATGAACTGGTCTCGAAACTCAAAGAAGCGGGGGTTGTGTGATGGCTGTTCTGCTGCTTGCCGAAGTCACGAATGGGGAACTGAACCGGGACGCCACCGCCAAGGCGGTGAATGCGGTGAAGGCTCTGGGCGATGTCACGGTGCTGGCCGCCGGGTCGTCTGCGAAGGCCGCCGGTGATGAGGCCGCGAAGATCGACGGTGTGGCCACGGTGCTGGTCGCCGAGGACGATCTTTACGGCCACCGTCTGGCGGAACCCACGGCGGCGCTGCTGGTGTCGCTGGCGGGGGATTACGATCACATCGTGGCGCCGGCGACGACGGATGCGAAGAACATCATGCCGCGCGTGGCCGCGCTGCTGGATGTGATGGTGATCTCGGATGTATCGGGCGTCGTCGATGCCGACACGTTCGAACGCCCGGTCTATGCCGGTAACGCGATCCAGACGGTGAAGTCGAAGGACGCGAAGAAGGTCATGACCATCCGCACGGCCAGCTTCGATGCGGCGGGTGAAGGTGGGTCGGCCCCGGTCGAGGATCAGGCAACGGGCGAGGATCCGGGCCTGTCGAAATGGGTCAGCGACGAGGTCGCGGAAAGCGACCGCCCCGAACTGACCTCGGCGGGCCGTGTGGTGTCCGGTGGCCGTGGCGTCGGATCGGAAGAGAACTTCGAACTGATCGAAAAGCTCGCCGACAAGCTGGGCGCGGCTGTCGGTGCCTCGCGCGCGGCGGTGGATTCGGGCTTTGCGCCGAATGACTGGCAGGTCGCCCAGACCGGCAAGATTGTGGCGCCGGAGCTTTACGTCGCCGTCGGCATCTCTGGCGCGATCCAGCATGTCGCGGGGATGAAGGATTCGAAGGTCATCGTGGCGATCAACAAGGACGAGGAAGCCCCCATCTTCCAGGTCGCGGATTACGGCCTTGTGGGCGACCTGTTCCAGATCGTCCCGGAACTCACAGAGAAGCTCTGACGCTTCTT
>NZ_JBKEAE010000141.1:0-11466 GCF_047971885.1 Tropicimonas sp.
ACGCTGATCTCGGTTCCCGTCATCACCTTCTATCTCATCATGCAGCGCGCCTTCATCTCGTCGATCGCCTCGACGGGGGTGAAGGGCTGAGGATCGCACAATCATGACACTCGCACTCGAAAACGACTGGATCTGGGATAGCTGGTATGCCCATGACGGCACGCGCTGGCACGCCTGGTTCCTCAAGGCGCCGAAATCGCTCGCCAACCCGGACCTGCGCCACTGGTTCGTGAGCCAGGGCCACGCGGTCTCGGACGATCTGGTGACCTGGGAGCATCTGGGCACCTGTCACGCCCCCGCCCCCGCCCCGGCCTGGGACGATTTCACCACCTGGACCGGCTCGGTGGTGCAGGACGATGCCGGGCTCTGGCACCTTTTCTACACCGGTTCCAGCCGGGCGGAGGAAGGCAAGTACCAGCGCATCGGCCATGCCACCTCCACCGACATGCACAACTGGCAGCGCGTCGGCGACGGGCTCTGCCTCGATCTCGACGGGCCCAATGCGCATCACTACGAGACGACCTTCCGCAAGGGCTTCTGGCACGACCGGGCGATGCGTGACCCCTGGGTGATGCGCGACCCGGACGGCGACGGCTGGCTGATGTTCTTCACCGCCCGCGCCAGCGGCCCGGAGGAGGCCAATGCCTGTGGTGCCATCGGGCTGGCAACGTCCCCCGATCTCCGGACATGGGCGCTCCAACCGCCGGTCTTCGTCGGCGGCTACGGGCAGATCGAGGTGCCGCAGGTCTTCGGGCAGGACGGCCATTGGTACTGCCTCTTCTGCACCGGTGCCGAGCATTTCTCCAGGGCGCAGGCGGCGGCCATTCCCGGCGGTCCGGTGACCGGCAGCCATTACCTGATCGGCGAGAGCCCGCGCGGCCCGTGGCACATCGCGCCGGGCCGGTTCCTCGACGGGGCGCTGCCCGGCCACCGCTATGCCGGGCGCATCCTGAACACGAAGGCCGGGCTGGTGCTGATGGGGTTCCGGGACAACGGGCCCGACGACCGCTTTGCCGGCTACATCTTCGATCCGCAACCGGTGGCGGTGGGCGATGACGGCCTGCTCGCGCTCACACCGCAATCCGCAGAAGGAGAGTGACACCATGGCGACACTCAAACTCACCGACGTCCGCAAAAGCTACGGCAAGGTCGATGTCATCAAGGGGGTCTCGCTCGACATTCAGGACGGCGAGTTCGTCGTCTTCGTCGGCCCCTCCGGCTGTGGCAAGTCCACCCTGCTGCGGATGATCTCCGGGCTGGAGGACATCACCTCGGGCACGCTGGAGATCGACGGCGCGCGCGTCAACGATCTGCCGCCCAAGGAGCGCGGCATCGCCATGGTGTTCCAGAGCTACGCGATCTTCCCGCACATGACGGTGCGGGAGAACCTCGCCTTCGGGCTGACCATCGCCAGGGCGCCCAAGGCCGAAAAGGACGCCAAGGTTTCCGAGGCCGCCCGCATCCTGCAAATGGAGCACCTGCTCGATCGCCGCCCCTCCCAGCTTTCGGGCGGACAGCGCCAGCGCGTCGCCATCGGCCGCGCCATCGTGCGTAACCCGAAGGTCTTCCTGTTCGACGAGCCGCTCTCCAATCTCGACGCTGCGCTCCGGATGGACATGCGGATGGAGATCGGCAAGCTCCACTCCCAGCTTGGCGCGACGATGATCTACGTCACCCACGATCAGGTCGAGGCGATGACGCTCGCCGACAAGATCGTGGTGCTGAAGGAAGGCCGGGTGATGCAGGTCGGCAGCCCGATGGATCTGTTTCACGAACCCGCCAACCGCTTCGTCGCAGGCTTCCTCGGCGCGCCCTCGATGAACTTCCTCGACGTGGACGTGCAGGCGAGGGACGCGCGCGAGGCCAGGGTCGCCAATGCCGCGCTCGAACCGATCGCCGTCGCCCACAAGGGTCGGATCGACGGTGCTGCCAGCGCCCTGCTGGGCATCCGGCCGCAGCATGTTCAGGCGGCCGAGCCCGGCACGGGCATGCTGCACGGTACCGTCCTGCTTGCCGAGCGCCTCGGATCCGAAACGGTGGTCGATCTGCGGCTGAAGGACGGCTCCAAGTTCATCGCCGCCTTCAGCGAGGACATGGTTCTGGAACCGGGCATGAATCTCGATCTCTCGTTCGATCCGGCGCAGGCGCATCTCTTCCCGATGGCGGCAGTGTCCCGGGAGGTGGCGTAACGTCACCTCTCCGACCATGACCGGCTGTTGAGCGCAAGGGCGACCATCGTCGCCGCCGCCCTGTCCGGGAGCCCGCCCGGGCCGCACGAGCGACCGCTTCCCCCGGGAGCCGAGAACTTTCATGGACAGCGGATGCCGGACATTGCTATTCCTCGCAACCGACTGGCCCCCCCGATCACGCGGGCGCGTGCCGGCAAACGGGGTGGCGGAAAGCAGGGAGAGGTGCATGACCGGGCACGAAAAGCGGTTTCCATGGCGGATGGCGGCGGCGGCGCTGACGGTGGCGGGGCTTGGAGTGGCGGGCGGAGCGGCATCGGCTGCCGATGTGACGCTGCGCCTGCACCAGTTCCTGCCGGCGACCTCCGGCGGGCCGAAGCTCGTGCTCGAACCCTGGGCCGAGAAGATCGAGGCCGAATCCGGCGGGCGGATCGAGATTCAGCTTTTCCCGTCGATGCAGCTTGGCGGCAAGCCCCCCGATCTGATCGATCAGGCAATCGATGGGGTGGTCGATATCGTCTGGACGCTGCCCGGCTACACGCCGGGGCGGTTCCCGCGTACCGAGGTGTTCGAACTGCCCTTCACCATGACCGATGCCGCGCCCGCCTCGCGCGCCTACTGGCGGCTGGCGGAAGAGACGATGATGGACAGCGATTTCCGCGATGTGAAGGTTCTCGGGCTCTGGGTGCACGGGCCGGGGATCATCCACTCGAAAAAGCCGGTCGAATCGGTCGGCGATCTGAACGGGATCAAGCTGCGCGCGCCTTCGCGGATCACCAACCGGATGTTCGGAGATCTCGGGGCGACGCCGGTCGGTATGCCCGCCCCGGCGGTGCCCGAAGCGCTGTCGAAAGGTGTCATCGACGCGGCCGTGCTGCCGTGGGAGGTGACGGGTGCGCTGAAAATCGCCGAACTGGCGGAAAACCACACCGGATTCGGCGATGAGGCGCTCTATACGGCGACATTCATCCTCGCCATGAACCGCGACAGCTACGACGCGCTGCCCGGCGATCTGAAGGCGGTGATCGATGCCAATTCGGGGCTGGAGTTTTCCGGCGAGGCCGGGCACAGGATGGAGCAGGGCGATGATGGCCCGCGTGACGCAGCGGTGGCCGCCGGTGCCAATATCGTCGAGGTTTCGGGAAGCGGGCTTGCCGAATGGAAGGATGCAGCCCTGCCCACCATCGCAGCGTGGATTTCCGAGATGGACGACAAGGGACTGGACGGGACCGGGCTGCGCCGGCGCGCGCTCGAACTGATCGCCGAGGAAACTGCGCGATGACCCGCCGCCGGTGCCGGGCGATGCGTTGCCACATGCCATGGTACGGTTGACATGCAGGGTCTGATCGCGTGGCTGGCCCGTGCCATGGCGCTTCTCGGCGGGCTTGTGCTGAGCTTGCTTGTGCTGCTGACCTGCATCAGCGTTTCCGGGCGCGGGCTGAACACGCTTGGCCATTCCGACCTGATGCGCGGCGTTTCGGCGGCGGCTGCCGATGCGCTTGTTGCCAGCGGGGTCGGGCCGGTTCCCGGAGATTTCGAACTGGTCGAGGCCGGTATCGCCTTTGCCGTCTTCGCCTTCCTGCCGATCTGCCAGTTGCGCGGAGGGCATGCCACGGTGGATATCTTCGCTGCCCGGATGCCCGGGTGCGTCAACCGGTTTCTCGCCGCCTTCTGGGAGGTCGCGATGGCGCTGCTGATCGTGCTGATTGCCTGGCGGCTCTGGCTTGGCATGGAAGACAAGCGCGGCTACGGCGAGATCACCTATCTGCTGCAGTTTCCGGTATGGTGGGCCTATGCGGCGAGTTTTGTGGCGGCATTCGCCGCCTCGGTCGTGGCGGCCTATTGCGCGGCGACGCGCATCGTGGTGCTGGCGACGGGGCGCGAGATGTGCACCGAAGCGGAGGATCCGGCCCGTTGAGCCCGCTCGAACTGGGGTTTTTGTCGTTCCCGGTACTGCTGCTGCTGATTTTCCTGCGCGCGCCCATCGGGCTGGCGATGATGATCTGCGGCATCGGCGGGCTCTGGCTGGTCTCCGGCGGGTCGAACATGTTTCTCGCCAAGCTGAAATCTGAAACTTATTCGACCTTTTCCAGCTACTCGCTTTCGGTCATTCCGATGTTCCTGCTGATGGGGCAGTTCGCGACGATTTCAGGAATGTCCGCCGCGCTTTTCCGCGCCGCCGAAAGCTTCCTTGGCCACCGGCGGGGCGGTGTGGCGATGGCTGCGGTCGGCGCCTGCGCCGGGTTCGGGGCGATCTGCGGCTCGTCGCTCGCCACGGCGGCCACCATGGGCCGCGTCGCTCTGCCGGAATTGCGCCGCCTTGGCTATCCGGGCGGTTTTTCCGCCGCCACACTCGCCGCCGGCGGGACGCTCGGCATCCTGATTCCGCCTTCGGTGATCCTGGTGATCTATGCCATCCTGACCGAACAGAACATCGCCTGGCTGTTTCTGGCCGCGTTGGTACCGGGCCTCATGGCGGCGGCGGGCTACATGATCGCCATCGCGGTCCATGTCCGGGTGAATCCCGCCGCTGCCGGCCGGCGCGTGCCGGCGCCACCCGCCGCACGCCTCCGCGCGCTGATCGAGATCTGGCCGGTGCTGGCGGTCTTCGCGCTGGTCGTCGGGGGGATTTACCTCGGCTGGTTCACGCCGACCGAAGGCGCGGCGGTCGGTGCGGCGGGAACGGGCGCCATCGCGCTGGCGACGGGCAATCTGGGCTGGAGGGGATTCGCCGATGCCATCCTTCACACCGCGACCTCGACCGCGATGATCTTCTTCATCATCCTTGGCGCCGGGTTCTACAACAGCTTCCTCGCGCTCTGCATGGTTCCGCAGGAATTGTCGGACTGGGTTGTCGGGCAGGGTTATGGCGCCTGGACGGTGCTGGTTCTGGTGCTGGGCTTTTACCTCGTCTTCGGCTGCGTGATGGATTCGCTCAGCATGATCCTGCTGACAATTCCGGTCTTCTTTCCGGTGATCGCATCGCTTGATTTCGGGATGAGCGCCGAACATCTGGCAATCTGGTTCGGCATCCTTGTGCTGATCGTGGTCGAGGTCGGGCTGATAACGCCGCCGGTCGGGATGAACCTGTTCATCATCAACGCGATGGACCGCGAAACCCCGCTGGCCGACACCTACCGTTCGGTGCTCTGGTTCGTTGCCGCCGACATCGTCCGGGTCGCCATTCTGCTGATGTTCCCCGCCATTACCCTGTTTCTGTTGCCGGCATAGACCCGGTGAAGAGCGTGGCGCAAAACGCCGGCGATGGTACATAATAATCCGGCAGCGCTGCGGAACGGAGGGCACGGCATGTTGATCGACGGACAGGCGGCACTGGTATCGGGCGGCGGCAGCGGACTCGGTGCGGCGACGGTGCGCCACCTTGCGGAACGGGGTGCGCGCGTCGCCGTGCTCGATCTCGACCGGGATCGTGCCGGGGCGGTGGCGGCCGAGGTGGGCGGCGTTGCCGTTGTCACCGATGTCGGGGATGCGGACGACGTGGATGCGGCAATCGGCGAGGCCATGGACCGGCTCGGCACGGTGCCGCGGATCGTGGTCAATTGCGCCGGCATAGCACCGGCCGCGCGCATTGTCGGGCGCGACGGCAAGACCTCGATCGAGGTGTTCGAAAGGACGCTGCGGGTGAACCTGCTGGGTACCTACAACGTGATGACACATGCGACGCGGCGGATGATCGGGCTGGCGCCGCTGGAGACCGGCGAGCGCGGGGTGGTCGTGAATACCGCCTCGGTCGCCTGGCAGGACGGGCAGGCGGGCCAGTCCGCCTATGCCGCCTCCAAAGGGGCGATCGCGGCCATGTGCCTGCCGGCGGCGCGCGAATTCGCCCGTTCGGGCATTCGGGTGATGGCGATCGCACCGGGGCTTTTTCACACGCCGATGATGGAGGGGCTGCCCGACGAGGTTACGGCACGGATCGCCGCCGATATTCCGTTCCCGCCGCGTCTGGGCGAGCCGGGCGAATTTGCCCGGCTTGTGGCCGATATCGTTGCCAATCCGTTCCTGAATGGAACGACGATCCGGCTCGACGGGGCCGTTCGCCTGCCACGCTGAACGACACGCCTGCGGCAGCAGGGCGATTGCCTGCTGTGGTCCGGTGAGCCTAGGCTGCGCGGAGCGTGAGGAGAAAACACCATGAAGCATCTTGCCATCGTTCTTGCCGCGTTGTCGGCCACCGTGCCGGCGGCGGTTGCCGCACCGATGCCCTGCGAGGGCCTGTCCGCCGGGGCGCTGGGGCTGTCGGGCGTTACCCTGACCTCGGTCGAGGCCGTGCCGGCCGGAGACGAAAGCCCCGTTGCCCAGTGCCGCGTTCGCGGGATCACCGCCGAACGTGTCGGCGCGGACGGCCGGAATTATGCGTTGCGCTTCGAGCTTGCCCTGCCCGACGAATGGAACGGCGATTTCGTCCACCAGTTCAACGGCGGCAGCGATGGCGAGGTGAAGCCGGCCACCGGCGGGCTGGGTGCGGGAACCGGTGATACCACGCCGCTGGCGCGCGGATATGCGGTTGTCTCGTCGGACGCGGGCCACGACGGCACCGCCAACCCCGAGGCAGGACTGGCCGGCGGAACCCGCTTCGGGCTCGATCCCGAGGCACGTGCCATGTACGGCTACAAGGCGGTGGCGACGCTCGACCCGCTGGCGCGGCAGATTGTCGGGGCCTACTATGGCGAGGAAATCGGACACGCCTATGGTATCGGCTGTTCGAACGGCGGACGGCACGCCATGGTTGCCGCGATGCGCATGCCGGATGCCTTTGACGGCCTGCTGGCCGGCGCGCCGGGTTTCAACCTGCCGAGGGCGGGCTTGCAGCACGCGTTGGACGTGCAGACGCTGGGCGCTGTGACCGGCGATCTGACGACCGCCTTCAGCCCCGACGACCTGGCGCTGGTGGCCAATGGTATCCGGGCGGCCTGCGACGGGCTGGACGGGCTGGAAGACGGGCTTGTCGCCGATACGGCGGCCTGCCAGGCGACGTTCGATATCGGCTCCCTGCAATGTGACGACGGCAGCGCCGACGGTTGCCTGACAGCGGGGCAGGTCGCCGCGCTGCGGACGATCCACGCCGGGACCGATGGGGCCGGGGCGCCCTATTACAGCGACTGGCCATGGGATACAGGGATCGAATCGGGCGGCTGGCGGATATGGAAACTGAACAGCCCGATCGAGCCATGGGGCTTCATGCCGATCATCGCCGTCATGGGGGCGGGTTCGCTGGCGCAGGTTTTCACCACGCCGCCAACCGAAGTGGCCGGCGATCCGGCGTCGCTGGTGCAGTTCCTGCGCGACTTCGATCTTTCGGCGCGTGCGGGCGATATCTACGCCACCGCGGCGGGCTATCCGGAATCGGGCATGGCATTCATGGCACCGCCGGGTGCCGACAATCCGGTACTGGCGGAATTCCGCGATGCCGGGGCAAAGTTCATCGTCTTCCACGGTGTCAGCGATCCGGTGTTCTCGGCCAACGATACAGCCGGATGGTACGGCCGGCTCGATGCCAATAACGACGGTCGCGCGCGCGATTTCGTGCGCTACTACCCGGTGCCGGGCATGGTCCATTGTTCGGGAGGTCCCGCCACCGACGGGTTCGACCTGTTCGCGGGACTTGTGGCATGGGTCGAGCACGGGGACGCGCCCGAAGCCATCGTTGCGGTCGGGCGCGCCGATAACGAGGAACTGCCCGATGCCCTGAAAGGGGCTGAACGGCTGCTCTGTCCTGCACCGCAGGTGGCGCGCTATGTAGGTGGCGATACGGCCCTGGCCGGGAGCTTTGCCTGTCGGTAAGCGGAGGCCGGCGATGCGCTCAGTCGCGTGTCATCTCGATGGTGATCGTGCCCTGATCGCCCGATATCGCGTCGAAGAGCGAGTAGTGCAAGGTGACGGTGCCGGTGAATCCCACCGGTGCCGTATAGGTCCATCCGGATCCGTCGCGGGCAAGGCTGCCATGCGAAGGGCCGGATACGACGGCGAAAATGCCCGCTCCGGGCGGCGCCAGGCGAAGCGATTGTCCGGCCGTCATCCCGAGGGCAATATCGGGGGTTGCCGACGGTGCGCTCCCAACCGCGGCAAAGGCACCCTGCCCGAGGGTGAAGAACGAGCCTGCGGCAACGGTTTTCAGCCCATGGCTGCGCACCATGTAGCGCGCGCCGGGTATCGGTGCGGGATCGGTGAATTCCGTCCCGCCGACCGGGATGCCGCCGTCGATGGCGACGAAGGGCTCGCCCGGCCCTGACGCACGAAACACCCGCGCGCCACGCTGTTCGCCATTATCCGGGATTGTCCACGCCAGCGTCACGCCGTCCGGCCCCTCATCAGCGGAAAGGGCGCGTACCGGGTCGAGCGGAAAGGCGTGAAGCGTCGGGTCGCCCAGCAGGTTGACCCAGATCGGATTGCGCATGAGATAGGTGCCGGTCGGCAGGTACTCCATCGTTTCCTCGACCCGCATCCAGTGTTTGCCGTTGTTCACCGTCCTGATCTGGGCATCGCCCACAGGCAGCCCGAGCGCCATGGCGTGCAGCCGCCAGGCGGGCCGCGCCCCCCAGGCGACCGCCAGCGGATACCACGGCTGCGCCAGAACCGCCCGCATCGGGTTGTTCGCCCGCTCGATCCGCTGCTTGTGGCTGCCGAAGTTGAGCGAGAAGATTGCCTTGATCGACAACGGGCCGTCATAGAGTTCGATATCGCCCGGCCCGAAATCCACCCCCCACAGCCAGGGATGCAGCCCGCCGGTATCCTCGTGGCCACCGGTGATCACGTTTTCGGGCCCGACGATGTTGCGCAGGCCGGCGATGTCGCTTTCCAGATAGTCCGTCTTGCCATAGGCCTGCCGCAGATCGCCCAGCAGCCCGTTGCGCCAGTGGTGGTTCTTGTCGAAATAGGCTTCGAGCAGGCGAAGCTCGGCCTGCGGATCCTCGTTGCGGAAATGCGAAAAGTCGATGCGGCCCACCATCATCTCGATATTGCCGCTGGGGATGCTGTTCGGCCGCAGATGGCCCGCGCCGTCATCGGGCCAGGACTGGTCCATGTCGGCATAGAACAGATCGCTGGCGTGCGGTGTGTTGCCGTGCCCGTCGGGAGCGACCCGACCGCTCATCACCATCGGCACCTGCCCCACGAGTATCAGGGCGCGCGGCTCTGCCGGATCGGAATCGAACCGTTCCACGACCCAGGCCTTGAGCGCGCGCGCCCTGGCGAGTGTCTCGACCGGCGTGTCGGGGGCGCCGGGCGGGGTCTGGTGCCGGACGACCCGCCAGCCGTCGCCCGCGAGGTCCAGCGCGAAACGGTCGAGCCGGGAGGCGAGCGCACCGGCCAGTGTTTCGTCGACCACCAGCAGTGCCGTGCCGCGCGTTTCGACTGCCGGCACCTCGATACCAGCGGTCCAGTACCCCGAATCCACCAATGCGCCGCTGCGCGCATCGAAGCGCTGCACCTGGTATTCATAGGCGGTGCCGGGCCGGAAATCGCTGTCGGAAAAGAAGGTCAGGCGCCCGGAGAGCGGCGGAAAGGCGCGCCACGAATCCCTGCCGGTTTCACCCAGCCTGCGGCGGCTGACGATAACCGAGCCGGTACGCGGCGGTTCCGCGCCGGCCCATGAAAGCCGAAGGTCGCCGCCATTTGCGGCAATCGTGGCCGAAAGCGGCAGTTCGCCGACCCCGAATCCCTGAGGCGCCGCGATGCCGGCGGCAACGATCCACAAGAGCGCCGCAAGCCAGGCGGCGGCCCGGCCGTGCCCTGTGCCGATTGTCAAAGACCGGAAGATGCCGCGCATGAACTGGCTCCTGTCTGATTGCCGTCCCGGCAGGATAGGCGGGCCGGTGCGGCGCGGCAATCGGATGTGGCGGTGGCAGGTGCCACGCGCCTCGCCGCCCTTGCCTTCCTGCGGTCATGTGATAGGGCACTGGCCGGGTTCGAACACTTCGCAGGGAACCGGCCATGGAAGAGCTGAGGCAGAAATACATAGCCGCGATCGCGGCGGCCGGCGACGAGGCGGCGCTCGAGGCGCTGCGCGTTCAGGCCGTGGGCAAGAAGGGCGAGGTGAGCCTGAGGATGCGCGAACTGGGCGGGATGAGCCCGGAGGAGCGCAAGGCGGCGGGCCCGACGCTGAACGCGCTGAAGGACGAGATCAATTCGGCACTTGCCGCGCGGAAATCCGCGCTGGCTGACGTGGCGCTCGAGCAGCGCCTGCGCGCCGAATGGCTCGACGTGACGCTGCCGGCGCGCCCGGTGCGCGCGGGCTCCATCCACCCTGTCAGCCAGGTTACAGAAGAGGTCACGGCTATCTTCGCCGACATGGGCTTTGCCGTCGCCGAAGGCCCGCAGGTCGAGGACGACTGGCACAATTTCGACGCGCTGAACATCCCCGGCCACCACCCGGCGCGAGCCGAGATGGACACCTTCTACATGTCGCGCGCCGAAGGCGACAACCGCCCGCCGCATGTGTTGCGCACCCATACCTCGCCGGTGCAGATCCGTTCGATGCTGAAACACGGCGCGCCGCTGCGCATCATCTGCCCCGGCCGTGTCTATCGTTGCGATTACGACCAGACCCATACGCCGATGTTCCATCAGGTCGAGGGGCTGGCGATCGGCAAGGACATCTCGATGGCCAACCTGAAATGGGTACTGGAGGAGTTCTTTTCGGCCTTCTTCGGAACCCATGTCCGCACCCGTTTCCGCGCCAGCCATTTCCCCTTCACCGAACCCTCGGCCGAGGTCGATATCCAGTGCGCCTGGGAGGGCGGCACCGTCAAGGTGGGCGAGGGCGACGACTGGCTCGAGGTGCTGGGCTCGGGCATGGTGCACCCCAAGGTGCTGGCAGCGGGCAATATCGACCCGGTCGCCTGGCAGGGCTTCGCCTTCGGAATCGGTATCGACCGGCTGGCGATGCTGAAATACGGCATCCCCGACCTGCGGGCGTTTTTCGATTCCGACCTGCGCTGGCTGCGCCATTTCGGCTTTCCCGCCCTTGACGTGCCGACGATCCGGGGCGGGGTGTAGTTTGTCGATCAGGTTATCTACCGCGCCCTGAGGCGACCGTAACCGTCACCGGACTCGCGATACGGTCGTTGCTTGCGGCCTCATGGACGGCAAATTCCGACTGTCCTGAGAATTGACCCGTCTTCGCGGCCGAATGACGGCATCGAGCCCATTGTGACGGTAATCAACTGGCATGACGGAGGGCGGTGCCCGTCTGCCGGGTGGGCGCGCAGCGCTTGTGGTCTTCACTTCATGCCGGCCACGAACCTCCAACGTTCGTGCGCGC
>NZ_JBKEAE010000081.1:0-10340 GCF_047971885.1 Tropicimonas sp.
ATCGGCCATGCCGCCGGGCAGATCGGCGCGGCGCTCGGGTTTGCCGCGACGGATGTGGTGGCAGACGACATCCCGGCACGAATCGCGTGGATCGCACGGAAAAAGCTCCTGCGCGGCACGAAAATCGAACGCCCCGCCCCGCTCTACCTGCGCCCCGCCGATGCCGCCCCGCCCGCCGATCCGGCCCCGATGATCCTGCCCCGATGATCCTGCCATGAGCCCCGCCGCCCGTCTCGCCGCGATTCATGCCGCCAGCTTCGCCACCCCCCGCCCGTGGTCCGAAGACGAGATCGCCGCGATGCTGGGCGATGCGAATACCTGGCTCTGCGACAGGGAAACGGGCTTTGCGATGGCGCGGGCGGTCGCCGGCGAGGCGGAATTGCTGACCCTGGCCGTGCATCCCGCCCACCGCCGTCGCGGTCTGGGCCGCAGGCTTCTGTCCGATTTCGAAGACGGCGCGCGGGCGCGCCGCGCCACCACCGCCTTTCTCGAGGTCAGCGCCGAAAACACCCCTGCGGCGGGGCTTTATCGCTCGGCCGGTTACAGACAGACCGGGTGCAGGCCGGGCTACTATCGCACACCGGACGGAATGTGCATCGACGCGCTGGTTTTCGCGCGGGTGCTCGGCTGACCTGTCCTTCTTTGCCGCCGGCTGGCCGAAAAACCGGTTGACCGTGTTTCGCCGCTGCGGCCTTATTCGAACATGATCCGGAGAAGGGATCGGTCTGCAATCGCGGCCCGGACGCTCCGGCCGTCGATCAGAAACAAACCAACCGGGAGACACTTCATGACATTCACGCGGAGCATTCTGGGCGCAGCGGCCACTCTGGCATTGGCGGCCGGCGCGGCCGGCGCCGATCCCGCCATCATCTTCGATCTGGGCGGCAAGTTCGACAAGTCGTTCAACGAATCGGCCTATACCGGCGCCAAACGCTGGCAGGAAGCCACCGGCGGCAGCTTCCGCGAGATCGAGATGCAATCCGAGGCCCAGCGCGAACAGGCCATTCGCCGGCTGGCCGAAGCGGGCTCGAACCCGATCGTCATGACGGGCTTCGCCTTCGGCAGCATCCTCGACGAGGTGGCGCCGGACTATCCCGATACATCGTTTGCCATCATCGACGCGGTGGTCGATCAGCCCAATGTCCGCTCGGTGATGTTCTCGGATCACGAGGGCAGCTATCTCGTTGGCGTACTGGCCGCGATCGCTTCCGAGAGCGGTACGCTCGGCTTCATCGGCGGCATGGATGTACCGCTGATCCGCCAGTTCGGCTGCGGCTATGCCCAGGGCATCAAGGCGACCAACCCGGATGCAAAGGTCATCGCCAACATGACCGGCACGACGCCCGCCGCATGGAACGATCCGGTGAAGGGATCCGAGCTTGCCAAGGCGCAGATCAGCCAGGGAGCCGACATCATCTATGCTGCGGCCGGCGGTACCGGCGTAGGGGTGCTGCAGGCGGCGGCCGACGGCGGCATCCTGTCCATCGGCGTCGATTCCAACCAGAACCACCTGCATCCCGGCAAGGTACTGACCTCGATGCTCAAGCGGGTGGACAATGCGGTCGAACGGGCGTTCAACGACGGCCCGGGCTTCGAGACCGGCCAGATGGAGCTTGGACTGGCCGAGGACGGCGTGGGCTACGCGCTGGACGAAAACAACGAGGCGCTGATCACCGAGGAGATGAAGGCCGCCGTCGAGGAGGCGAGACAGAAGATCATCTCGGGCGAAGTCACGGTCGTGAACTACTACGAGAACAACACTTGCCCGGCTTACGATTTCTGACATCGCGCCGGATCGGGCAACACCGCCCGGGCCGCGCCGCACCGCGCGACGTGGCCCCTTTTCCCACCGCACGGGGGCTCATCGATGAAAGATCCCGCCACGCGCGCCGAAGACCTCGCCGGAGCGGGGCCGGAGGCGCGCCCCGCCATCGAACTGAGGGGGGTTTCCAAGGCTTTTGGTCCGGTTCAGGCCAATCGGGATATCACCCTGAAGGTCGCCAAGGGCACCATCCACGGGATCATCGGCGAGAACGGCGCCGGAAAATCGACGCTGATGTCGATCCTTTACGGATTTTACAAGGCGGATGCGGGCGAGATATTCATCAACGGCAAGCCCACCGAAATCCCCGACAGCCAGGCGGCCATAGCGGCGGGCATCGGCATGGTCTTTCAGCACTTCAAGCTGGTCGAGAATTTCACCGTGCTGGAAAATGTCGTCCTCGGGGCTGAGGACGGGGCGCTGCTCCGGCCCTCTCTGGCCAAGGCGCGCAAGCTGCTGGCCGAGATCGCGGTCGAATACGAAATGAATGTCGACCCCGATGCGCGGATCGACGAAATCGGGGTCGGGCTTCAGCAGCGGGTCGAGATCCTCAAGGCGCTCTACCGGCAGGCCGATATCCTGATCCTCGACGAGCCGACGGGCGTTCTGACCCCGGCCGAGGCCGATCACCTGTTCCGTATCCTTCGCGGTCTTAGGGACGAGGGCAAGACGATCATCCTGATCACCCACAAGCTGCGCGAGATCATGGAGGTGACCGATACGGTCTCGGTCATGCGGCGCGGCCAGATGACCGCAACGGTCAGAACCGCCGAAACCAGCCCCGAACAGCTTGCCGAACTGATGGTCGGGCGCAAGGTGCTGCTGCGGATCGACAAGAAACCGGCCCGGCCCGGCAGGACGATCCTGAAGGTGGAGAACCTGAAGGTGGTGGATGATGATGGCGTCGAACGGCTGCGGGGGGTGTCGTTCGAGGTCAGGGCGGGCGAAATCCTCGGCATTGCCGGGGTGGCGGGCAACGGACAGTCGCAACTGCTGGAGGTGCTGGGCGGCATGATGCCCGCCACCGGCAACGTCTCGATCAACGGTGAAGGGATCGACCTGACCGGCAAGCGCTCGGACGGCATGTCGCGGCGCAGGCGCGGCATCGCCCATGTGCCCGAAGACCGGCAGCGCGAAGGGCTGATCATGGATTTCGCCGCGTGGGAGAACGTCGCCTTCGGCTATCAGTGGGATCCGGCCTATTCGAAGGGCCGGCTGATGGACAATGCCGGGCTCCGGCGCGAGACCGAGGGCAAGATGGAACGCTTCGACGTGCGCCCGCCGGACCCGCTGCTCGCCGCCAAGAGCTTTTCCGGCGGCAACCAGCAGAAGATTGTCCTGGCGCGCGAGATCGAGCGCAACCCCGACCTGCTGCTGGTCGGCCAGCCGACGCGCGGCGTCGACATTGGCGCCATCGAGTTCATCCACCAGCGGATCGTCGAACTGCGCGACGCCGGCAAGGCGATCCTGCTGGTTTCGGTCGAGCTGGACGAGATCATGGGGCTTTCGGACCGCATCGCGGTGATGTTCGACGGGCGCATCATGGGCGAGCGGCTGCCGGCGGAAACCAACGAGGGCGAGCTCGGCCTGCTGATGGCCGGCATCACCGAAACGAAAGGAGCGGCCTGATGGACGCGATGCCCAAATGGGCCGATGTGGTGCTGGTGCCCTTCATCAGTCTTCTGCTCGCGTTCGGCCTGTCGGCGCTGGTCATCCTCGGCATCGGAAAGGACCCGGTCGAAGCGGTGAAGCTGATGGTCGACGGCGCCTTCGGCTCGACCTACGGCTGGGGCTACACCCTGTTTTATGCCACCAATTTCATCTTTACCGGGCTCGCCTTTGCCGTGGCCTCGCATGCCAACCTGTTCAACATCGGTGCCGAGGGGCAGGCATCGCTCGGCGGGCTTGGCGTGGCGCTGGTCTGCCTTGCGGTGGACTGGCCGCACTGGGCCATCGCGCTTCCCGCCGCGATGGTCGGCGGCGCGGTGTTCGGTGCGGCCTGGGCCTTTGTTCCCGCCTGGCTTCAGGCTCGCCGCGGCAGCCATATCGTGATCACCACCATCATGTTCAACTTCATCGGCGCCGCGCTTCTGAACTACATGCTGGTCAACGTGATGCGCCCCGAAGGCTCGATGGACCCGGCCTCGGCGCGTTTTCCCGCCGGCGCCGCCCTGCCCAACCTGCATGACATTCTGGGCGTGTTCGGCATTCCGTTTTCCAAGAATGCGCCGGCGAACATCAGCCTTTTCATCGCGCTTCTGGCCTGTTTCCTCGTCTGGCTGCTGCTTTGGCGGACCCGTTTCGGCTTCGAGTTGCGCGCCGAGGGCAAATCGGAATCGGCGGCGGTCTATGCCGGCATCTCGCCGTCGAAGATCATCGTCGTCGCGATGCTGATTTCGGGCGGGCTGGCCGGGCTGATGGCGGTCAACAACGTGATGGGCGAATCCGAGCGGCTGGTGATGAACTCGGTCGAGGGCGCCGGCTTCATCGGCATCGCCGTGGCGCTGATGGGGCGGAACCATCCGCTCGGCATCCTGCTGGCGGCGATCCTGTTCGGCTTTCTCTATCAGGGGGGGGCGGAGCTTGCGCTCTGGATGTCGATCCCGCGCGAACTGATCGTGGTGATCCAGGGGCTGGTGATCCTGTTCACCGGCGCGCTCGACAACATGGTGCGCATGCCGGTCGAGCGGATTTTCCTCTGGATACGCCAGTCGTCCAGGGCACGGGGGTAGGGCAGATGGATTTCTCGACCCTCATCCAGATCCTCGATTCCACGCTCCGGCTTTCGACACCGCTGTTGCTGGCCTGTCTCGCGGGCCTGTTTTCCGAACGCTCCGGCATCTTCGATATCGGGCTCGAGGCCAAGATGCTGATCGCGGCCTTCTTTTCGGCCGCCGTCGCCTATACCTCCGGGTCGGTCTGGATCGGCCTTGCGGCCGGCATTGCCGCCTCGATGGTCTTTGCGGCGATCCACGGACTTGCCTCGATTACCTTTCGCGGCAACCAGCTCATTTCAGGCGTGGCGCTCAACGTCCTCGCCTCGGGAATGACGGTGCTGATCGCGCAGGACTGGTTCCAGCAGGGCGGGCGCACGCCCTCACTGATCGGCGGCGCCCGGTTCGAACCGATCACCCTTCCCTTCGCGGAAAGTCTCCGGCAAGTCCCGATCCTTGGACCGGTCTATTACGACCTGATCTCGGGGCATTCGATCCTCGTCTATGTCGCGCTGCTGGCGGTACCGCTGTCGTGGTGGGTACTTTATCGCACACGTTTCGGGCTGCGCCTGCGTGCGGTGGGCGAAAACCCCGCCGCAGTGGATACCGCCGGGGTTTCGGTCGTCGCGCTGCGCTATTCGGCGGTGGCCATCGCAGGGCTGCTCTGCGGCCTCGCCGGCGCCTATCTGGCAACCGGCCTTCAGGCCGGGTTTGTCAAGGACATGACGGCGGGGCGGGGCTATATCGCGCTGGCTGCCCTGATCTTTGCCAAGTGGCGGCCATGGTACGCGCTGGGGGCCTGCCTGCTTTTCGGGCTTCTGCAGGCGCTGGCGCTCAGAACCGACGTGGTCGAAGCGATCTTTCCCTTCAAGATGCCGATACAACTGCTCGACAGCATGCCCTACATCCTGACCGTGGTGATCCTGGCCGGTTTCGTCGGCAAGGCGACCCCGCCGAAGGCCGGCGGCGAACCCTATGTCAAGGAAAGGTGACCCTTGAGGAAAACACTTCAGCCAACCCGCTTGCGTGCTGCGGGCCCGGACTGCGATACCGCCGATCCGCGCTTTCCCGGCAACGGTCATTCAGGTTGTTGTTTTACCGGCCGGCATAAGGTGTCATAGCCGACAGGCAAGCCGCCGATTCAACCCGCGCCACGATACCTTACTGTCCGGTCATGCAGATTTACCTCCCGATCGCCGAAGTTTCCGTTGATGCCCTCATGCTTCTGGGCCTTGGCGGGATTGTCGGTGTCCTGTCGGGCATGTTCGGCGTTGGTGGCGGGTTCCTGCTGACCCCGCTTCTGTTCTTCACCGGCATCCCGCCGGCGGTTGCCGTCGCGACGGGCTCGAACCAGATCGTGGCAGCATCCTTCTCGGGGGTGCTGGCCCATCTGCGGCGCAAGACGGTCGATATCCGGATGGGGCTGGTCCTCCAGGCGGGCGGGCTTGTCGGGGCGGCCCTTGGCGTTTTTGTCTTCAACTTCCTGAAATCGCTCGGTCAGGTCGATCTGCTGATCCAGCTTTCTTATGTCGTCTTCCTCGGCACCGTCGGCGCGATGATGTTCGTCGAGGCGGTCAATGCGCTGTCAGGGCGCGCCGCGGCACCGTGTACAGGCCACTGCGCCGGCGCCAGCGCAACTGGGTCCACACCTGGCCGCTCAAGATGCGCTTCCGCACCTCGGGGCTCTATATTTCGGTCATTCCGCCCGTCCTTGTCGGCGCGGCGGTGGGTGTGTTGGCGGCGATCATGGGGGTTGGTGGCGGCTTCATCATGGTGCCGGCGATGATCTACATCCTCGGCATGCCGACCAAGGTTGTGGTGGGGACCTCGCTGTTCCAGATCATCCTCGTCTCCGGCGTCACGACACTGCTGCACGCCACCACCAACCAGACGGTCGACATGGTGCTGGCGGTGCTTCTGATCGTCGGCGGGGTGATCGGGGCGCAGATCGGCACGCAAATCGGCACCAGGCTCAAGGCCGAACACCTGCGCGTCCTGCTGGCGGCGCTTGTCCTGGCCGTATGCGGAAAGCTGGCGCTCGATCTTCTGATCAGACCGGCCGAGCTCTATTCGGTCAGCCCGCTGGGCGGGGGATTTTAGACATGCGCCGGCTGCTCTGCGCCGTTCTTTTCTGCCTCGCCCTCGCCGGCCCCGCGCTGGCCCAGCAGCTTGTGGCCGATCTCAGCCAGAGCCGGGTTTCCATCACCACCAGCTTTTCCGGAACCCAGATCCTCGTGTTCGGCGCCATCCGCGAGGGAACCGCCGGCACAGCCGAACCGTTCGATATCATCGTCACGGTATCGGGCCCGCTGCAGCCGGCCATGGTACGGCGCAAGGACCGGGTGGCGGGAATCTGGGTCAATGCCGATGCGGTCGAGATCGATTTCGCGCCGACGTTCTACAACGTCTCGACCAGCGCGCCGCTGAACGACATCCTTTCCGAAACCTCCGACATCCGGCACTCCATCTCGATCGCGCGCGCCATACGTTCGGTCGGCATCCCCGACGGGATCATGGATTCGCCCTCCTTCACCGAAGCGCTGATCCGGATCCGAAGCGCGGACGGCAGCTACAAGGTCGAGCAAGGGGATGTCACCGTGATCGGGCGCACGCTGTTCCGCACCGGTATCACCCTGCCGGCCAATCTTGTCGAAGGGAACTACACCGCCCGGATCTTCATGGTCCGCGACAAGCGTGTCATCGCGACCTTCACCGACGTTCTCGATGTGCAGAAGATCGGGATTGAACGCTGGATCTACAATCTGGCGCAGGACCGCGCGCCGGTCTACGGGCTGCTGTCGCTTGCCATCGCGATCTTTGCCGGCTGGGGCGCCTCGGCGGCCTTCCGGTACGTGCGCGGAAACTGAGCCGCAATCCGGTCTGGGGAAGGCCGTTCAGGCGCTCCGGCTCATTCGTTCCTCCAGCACCTCGAAGGGCACGGCGGGCTCGTTCTTGGCGTCGCGGATCACCAGCGAGGTCTTGACGCTGGCGACATTGGGCGCGGCGGTCAGGTCTTCGGTCAGGAACGACTGGAAGGTCGACAGGTTCGGCGCGACACATTTGAGGATGAAATCGATCTCTCCGTTCAGCATGTGGCATTCACGCACCAGCGGCCAGTCGCGACAGCGGGCCTCGAACGCCGACAAATCCACCTCGGCCTGGCTGTTCAGCCCGACCATGGCAAAGACCTGGACCTCGAAGCCCAGTTCGCGCGGGTCGATATCGGCGTGATAGCCGCGGATGAAGCCGTTCTCCTCAAGCGTCCGCACCCGCCGCAGACAGGGCGGCGCCGAAATCCCGACCCGGCGCGCAAGCTCGACATTGGTCATCCGGCCATCCGCCTGAAGCTCGGCCAGGATATGTCTGTCGATCGGATCGAGTTTGGAGCCTGGCATACTGCTTTCCTTTTTCCGAACCGTAGCGAAACGGCATGATTTGCGCAACAATATTTCGCATGTGCGCAACTTCTTTGCCCCCGCCCACGCCGCGATCACCGGGACGGGGCTTCCGCAAGCCGGCACATATCCCTATATGGGGCGCAACGACATTTCGAAAGATCCCACGCACGAAAGGCCGCGCATGTCCGACCTACGCCACACGAAAGTCCTGATCGTCGGCTCCGGTCCGGCCGGCTATACCGCCGCGATCTATGCCAGCCGCGCGATGCTGAATCCGCTGCTGGTGCAGGGGCTCCAGCCCGGCGGCCAGCTGACCATCACCACCGAGGTCGAGAACTGGCCGGGCCTGAAAGAGGTGCAGGGTCCCAACCTGATGATGCAGATGGAGGATCACGCCTATGCCGTCGGCGCGACGATCGTGGCCGACTACATCACCGCAATCGACCTGTCCAAACGCCCGTTCGTCGCGCAGGGCGACAGCGGAACCACCTATACCGCCGATGCGGTGATCCTCGCCACCGGTGCGCAGGCGAAATGGCTGGGCCTGCCGTCGGAAGAGAAGTTCAAGGGCTTCGGGGTTTCGGCCTGCGCCACCTGCGACGGCTTCTTCTATCGCGGCAAGGACGTGGCGGTGATCGGTGGCGGAAACACTGCCGTCGAAGAGGCGCTGTTTCTGACCAATTTCGCCAGCCGTGTCACGCTGATCCACCGGCGCGACGAATTGCGGGCCGAAAAGATCCTGCAGCAGCGCCTGTTCAGAAACCCGAAGGTCGAGGTGCTGTGGAACCACACCGTCGAGGAAATCCTCGGCACCGATGCACCGCCGGGCGTGACCGGCGTACGGGTGAGAAACGTGCAGGACGGTAGCGAATCGGTCGTCGCCTGCGAGGGGTTTTTCGTCGCCATCGGCCATGCGCCGGCGTCGGAACTGGTCAGCGGACAACTCGAAACCCATATGGGCGGCTATGTCGTGACCAGACCCGACAGCACCGCCACATCGATCCCCGGCGTCTTCGCGGCGGGCGATCTGACCGATCACCAGTACCGGCAGGCGGTGACCAGCGCCGGCATGGGCTGCATGGCGGCGCTGGAAGCCGAGCGCTTTCTCGCCGGAGTCGAGGACGCAGCGGTTCCGGAACCGGCCTGAGCGCCGGGTTCACGGGACCGGCTGCACGGCGAAACGGGCGGCAAATCGCCTCTCCGTCCATCGGATACCGCCGATTTCGGCGGCAGCCGCTTGTCATCCGGGGCGACCCGAGTCAAAAGCGCCGCAACGTTGCGCGAAACGGGAGGTCGCGCCACGTCTGATTGTTACTGAACAGCCGAGACCTCACATGCCCGCCATGACACATGCCCCCGTGCCCGAGCTTTACGTATCCTACGACAGTGCCCAGAAGCTGAAGGCCGAAGCCGCCCAGTTGCCAAGCTGGGATCTGACACAGCGCCAGATCTGCGATCTCGAACTGCTGATGAACGGCGGCTTCAATCCGCTCAAGGGCTTTCTGACCGAGGAAGATTACAACAGCGTCGTCGAGACGATGCGGCTGGCTGACGGCGCATTGTGGCCGATGCCGATCACGCTCGATGTCAGCGAAAAGTTCGCCGAAAGTCTGGAGCCGGGTCAGGATATCGCCCTGCGCGATCCCGAAGGCGTGATCCTCGCCATCCTGTCCGTCACCGACCGCTGGACGCCGGACAAGGCGAACGAGGCGACAAAAGTCTTTGGCAAGGACGACATCGCCCACCCGGCGGTGAACTACCTGCATCATGTCGCGGGGCCGGTCTATCTGGGCGGCCCGATCATCGGGCTGCAACCGCCGGTTCATTACGATTTTCGCGCCCGGCGCGACACGCCCAACGAATTGCGCGCCTATTTCCGCAAGCTCGGCTGGCGCAAGATCGTCGCCTTCCAGACGCGCAACCCGCTGCACCGGGCGCATCAGGAACTGACCTTCCGCGCCGCCATGGAATGCCAGGCCAACCTGCTCATTCACCCGGTGGTCGGCATGACCAAGCCGGGCGATATCGACCATTTCACCCGCGTGCGCTGCTACGAGGCGGTGCTGGACCAGTATCCGGCCGCGACCACCTCGATGAGCCTGCTGAACCTCGCCATGCGCATGGCGGGGCCCCGCGAAGCGGTGTGGCACGGGCTCATTCGCAAGAACCACGGCGTGACCGATTTCATCGTCGGCCGCGACCATGCCGGCCCGGGAGCCAACAGCAAGGGCGAGGATTTCTACGGCCCCTACGACGCGCAGGACCTGTTCCGTCAGCACGAGGCCGAGATGGGCATCGAGATGGTGCCGTTCAAGCACATGGTCTATGTGCAGGACCGCGCACAATACGAGCCGGTGGACGAGATCGCCGACAAGGATACGGTCACGATCCTCAACATCTCCGGCA
>NZ_JBKEAE010000108.1:0-13991 GCF_047971885.1 Tropicimonas sp.
CTTTGCCGCCGCGCGCCGGGGGCGTTCGGGCATCGTCTATTGCGGAACGCGGGCCAAGACCGAATCCCTGGCGGCCGCGCTCGGGGAGGAGGGGCACGCCGCCTGCCATTATCACGGTGGCATGGAGGCCGAGGACCGCCGCATCGTCGAGCGGCGTTTCCAGACCGAGGACGGCCTGATCGTGGTCGCCACCGTCGCCTTCGGGATGGGTATCGACAAACCCGATATCCGCTGGGTCGCCCATGCCGACCTGCCGAAATCCATCGAGGCCTATTATCAGGAGATCGGCCGGGCCGGGCGCGACGGCGCGCCCGCCGAAACGCTCACACTTTTCGGCCCCGACGACATCCGCCTGCGCCGCGCCCAGATCGACGAGGGGCTCGCCCCGCCCGACCGCAAGGCCGCCGACCACGGACGGCTGAACGCGCTTCTGGGGCTGGCCGAGGCGCTGGGGTGCCGGCGCCAGGCGCTGCTGGCCTATTTCGGCGAGGCCGCCGAGACATGCGGGCATTGCGACCTCTGCGACCGGCCGCCCGAACTGTTCGACGGCACGACGGCGGTACGCAAGGCGCTTTCGGCGATCCTGCGGACCGGCGAATACTTCGGCACCGCGCACCTGATCGACATCCTGCTCGGCAACCGGACCGACAGGATCCGTGCCCGCGGCCACGATGCGCTGCCGACCTTCGGTGTGGGAGGCGAATACAACCGGGCCCAGTGGCAGGCGGTCTTTCGCCAGATGATGGGGCACGACCTCGTTCGCCCCGATCCCGAGCGGCACGGCGCCCTGCGCATGACCGACGGCGCCCGCCCCATCCTGCGTGGCGAGGCAAACCTGACGCTGCGCAAGGACAGCGTGGTGCGCGCCGGGGACCGCCCGAGTGCGCGCGCGCTGGTCGCCGAGGAGGACGCGCCGCTGCTTTCGGCGCTCAAGGCAAGGCGGCGGGCGCTGGCCGAGGCGGCGGGTGTGCCGGCCTATGTCGTCTTTACCGATCGGACGTTGACCGAGATGGCCGAGCAGCGCCCGGCCGATCTCGATGGGATGGCGCGGATCGGCGGCGTTGGCGCAACCAAGCTCGAACGCTACGGGGCGATCTTCCTGGAAGTGATCGCCGGCGTGTCGGCACCCGTGCATCCGGCACGCCGCCGTCTGGCCGGGCGTGCCGACGGGCAGGTCTTCGATCGCCTGCAGGAGGTTCAGACAGAGCTTTCGCGTGGCGACGCGGGCACCGGGCGCTATCTTGCCTGCAACGCCTCGACCCTGCGCCATATCGCCGAACGCCGCCCCGGCAGCCGCGATGCCCTGTCGCGCATTCCCGGCATGACCGGCCAGAAGCTCGACCGCTTCGGCGATGCCTTTCTGGAAGTTCTGGCGGCAGCCGGATAGGAACGCCGCGCGGGTGGCCCCAGCGTCCGCACCGCAAGGGAGGTTGCAAATGCTCGTCGTGCTGTCACCCGCCAAACGGCTGGACTGGTCCGATGTACCCGGCATGGCGATGACTGGGCCGCATTTCACCGCCGATGCGGCCCGCCTTGCGGCGATTGTCCGAAAGCTCACAATTGCCGATCTGAAACGGCTGATGGGCCTGAGCGATGCGCTGGCAAGACTGAACAGGCAACGGTTTGCCGATTTCTCCGACCCGCCGGCACCCGGGGCGCTGCGACCGGCGATCCGCGCCTTTGCCGGCGATACCTATGCGGGGTTCGAGGCCGCCTCGCTCGACCGCGAGGAACTGGACCGGGCGCAGGATCACCTGCGCATCCTGTCCGGGCTCTACGGCGTCCTGAGACCATACGACGCGATCCAGCCCTACCGGCTGGAAATGGGAACGCGCCTGAAAACGCCGGCGGGCGCAAATCTCTACGATTACTGGGCGGATCGTCCTGCCCGTGCGCTGGCGACCGCCGTTTCGGCATGCGGGGCCGGGGTGCTGGTCAATTGTGCCAGCAGGGAATACTTCGCTGCGGTCGATACCCGGGCGCTGGGGTTGCGGGTGGTTGCCCCGGTTTTCCTCGAAAACCGGCCCGGCGGGCCGAAGATCGTCAGTTTCTTCGCCAAGAAGGCGCGCGGCGCGATGGCGCGCTTCATCGTCGCGAACCGGCTGCGCGATCCGCAGGCGTTGCGTGATTTCGATACCGGCGGCTACCGCTACCAGCCGGCGCTTTCCTCGCCCGACAGCCCGGTCTTCCTGCGCGGCGAACCCGACGGCGGTGCCGCCTGAACGCCCGTTATCGCCCGCCCGATTGTCTGCCCGGCGACGGCGCCTCTCCGGGCAGGCGGCAATCGTCCGGGCAATGGGCAAGGATGCGTTCGATGACCGGGCCCTTGCGCAACGGCTTGGTCAGATACTGGTCGAGCCCGGCCGAGAGGATTTCCTCTCTGTCCCCGCTCAGCGCATGCGCGGTCATCGCGACGATCGGAACACGGCTGCCGCGTTCGGTTGCGCGGATCATGCGCGTGGCCTCAGTCCCGTCGAGTTCCGGCATCGAGATATCCATGAAGACGAGATCGGGGTGGAACGAGGCGAAAAGCTCCACCGCCTCGTGTCCGTTGCCGGCAACCGCAAGCTCGATATCGAGCGTCTTGACCAGCTTGCGGAAGACAAGCTGATTGGTGCGGTTGTCCTCGGCGGCCAGAACGCGCATCCGCCGCTTCCCGGTGGTGGACAAAGGCGGGGCCTCGGCGCTATCGGCCGGAACGTCGGGGGCGTTTTGGCCGCTCTCCGGCCCGGTTTCTGTCCGCTCGTCCGTTCGCCCCGCGCCCGGACGGGGATGTGCGGCGGCGATCTTGTCGAGCGTCCGGAAAAGATCGCTGCGCAGCACCGGCCTGACCAGCGTGGCGTCGACTGCGGGTGCCGCCGAGGAGGTGCGGGCCGAATGCGGATCGGCGCACAGCAGCACCGTGGCCGAATGCAGCCCGCCGGCGCGCATGTCGCGTGCCAGTTTCCGCCCGCTGGTGTCGGGCAGCCTCTCGTCGATCAGAACGATCTGCGGCGCCGGCCCCGACCGTATCGCGGCCAGTGCCTCGGCACCGGTGCCCAGGCAGCGAACCTCCATGCCGAGCTGGCGCAGCTGTTTGGACAGGATATCCTGATCGAGACCGCCACCGCCGGCCATCATCGCCCGGATCTGGCCCGGCGCCAGCGCGCGGGGAGCCGGCGCGCCGCCGTCCGCGCAGGGCAGCGTCACCGAGATGCCGAAACACGAGCCTTTCGCCGGCTCGGATTCGACCCAGATTTCGCCGCTCATCAGGTCGACGATCTCGCGGCAGATTGCCAGGCCCAGCCCGGTGCCCTCGAATTTGCGGTTCTTGTCCTGCTCGACCTGGGCGAAGGAATCGAAGATCCGTGTCTGCTGGTCGGTGGCGATGCCGATGCCGGTATCCTCGACCGTGACGTGGATTTGCCAGGTCTCGCGCTCCAGTTCCATTCCAACGACCCGCACCAGCACGTGGCCCTGCATGGTGAACTTGACCGCGTTGCCGATCAGGTTGGTCAGAACCTGGCGCAGCCGCCCCGGATCGCCCGTCAGGCGCGTCGGCAGGAACAGGTCGTAATCGACATGCAGGTCGATGGACCGGTCCCTGGCCTGCGGCACCACCAGCGTCAGAACCTCGTGCAGCATCCGCTCCAGATCGAACGGTTCGGGGCGCAGCACCAGTTTCTCGGCCTCGATCCGGGTGAAATCGAGCACGTCGTTGATTATGGCCAGCAACGCCTCGCCCGAGTTCCGGATGGTACGCAGATAGAGCGTCTGCTCCTCGTTCAGATCGCCCTCGAGCATCAGGTCGGTCATGGCGACGACACCGTTCATCGGCGTGCGCAACTCGTGGCTCATGTTGGCGAGGAACACGGACTTGGAGCGGTTGGCGGCCTCGGCACGGGCGCGCGCCTCGTGAAGTTCCGCCTCGCGCTCCTTCATGGCCGTCACGTCCTGGGCGACACAGACCATGTCGCCGTCACGCGCCCGCCGGTCGAGCAGGCGCAGGTAGCGCCCGTCCCACAACTGCTGTGTCGTCTCGGGTACGCTGGGCCGGTCCCAGCGGTCGAGCATTTCGGCGATCCAGCGGTCCGGTTTGCGCTCGCCGATGTCGAAGACCCCTTCCCCGACCGCAAAGGTCAGTACATCGAGATAGGAAATGCCGGGCTGTATCGCCTCGGAATGATCGAAAATCGACAGCCATGCAGAGTTTGCCGCGATCAGGCGGTCCTCACGGTCGAAGACGGCAAAACCGTCTGCGATCGTCTCGACCGAATCCCATAGCCGGCGCTCGGCGATCTCCATCTGCGCTTCGGCCCGCTCGGCCTCGCGCTCGGCGCGGAAAAGCTCGGCCTGAGTGCGCAGGTTGTTCTTTTTCAGCTCCTGCGCCTGACTTCGGACCGCGCGCATCTCCTCGCGCTTGGCGACGATCTGGCCCGACAGATTGAAGGCATGCTGCGACAGCGCCTTGTTGGCGCGAAAAAGCTCCTGGCTTTTCAGTTCCAGCAGATGTTCGGCGGCGAGGCGCGCGCGGCGTTCGGCCGCCAGTTTTTCGCTCAGGCTGTTCAAGCGTCGTCTCCCGGCTGGGTGCCGGTACGCCGGACCCGTGATCGGGTGCCATGCTGCCCGAAGTTGGTGAAGAGGGGTTTAAGCATCGCCCTTGCGCAGGGGAATCGTTGCCAAGCCCGCGGCCTCCGTGCGACGCTTGCCCACCGATTTCCGATGGAGAACCGCCATGCCCGGCCTGCGCCGTCTGGTCATTCCGCTTGTCGCCGGTCTTTGCCTTGCACAACCCGTCTTCGCCCAGGCGAGCGATGCGCCGATACCCGAAAGGCGGCTGATCTACGAACGGGATACCGATTTTTTCGGCGCCGATCTCAGCGCACTTTTCGACACCACGCTCGGGGCCTGCCGCGCCGCCTGCCTGACCGATCCGTCGTGCAGCGCCTTCACCTTCAACGGCCGGTCGAACAGTTGCTTTCCAAAGAAGGGTGTCACCCGGCGGGACGGTTTCGAAGGTGCCGTTTCGGCGATCGTGGTGGACACGACGGCCGCCGCTCTGGACATCGCCGCCACACGGGCCGCCGAACTGGATTTTCTGCGCCCCGAAGATTTCGAAGCCGCGCGTGCCCAGGCCGAGACGATGGCGCAGCAATACGTTCCCGGGCCATGGAGCCTTGAGGAGATTGCCGCCAGTGCCGATGCCGCCCGAGGCGAACGCGCCTATGGCGAGCAGATGCGCTGGCTTGGCGCGGCGGTCGTGCTGAGCGACAGCGCCGGGCACTGGGAGGACTATTCCCTTGCCGCGCGGAACGACTGGGAATCCGACAAGGACAACCGGACGGCAAGCCGGGATCAGGCGCTTTCCGCCGCGATCAACGCCTACCTGCGCAGTGCCACGCTGGAGGAGCGCACGGAGGCGCTGGTTTCGCTGGGGTACATGCTCGAGGCGGTGGGGCGCGGGCGCGACAGCGTGTTCGCGCTGGGCCGGGCCGGCGAACTGACTCAGGACAGCCAGGTGGCGGAAGCGCTCGGCAGGGCGCGGGCGCTTTACGGGTTCCGCATCACCGATCACCGGGTCGAAAGCGATCCGGCGGTGCCGCGCGTCTGTGCCACCTTCAGCGAAGCGCTGGCCGAGGGTGTCGATTTCGAACCCTTTCTTCAGCTTCCCGGAAACGGATTTGCCGTGGAGGCATCGGAGCGCGATCTGTGCATCGACGGGATGGAACACGGGCAACGCTATCGCATCGCCTTTCGCGCCGGACTGCCGGCCGCCTCGGGCGAGACGCTCGGCCATGAGGCGGAGCTTCAGGTCTATATCCGCGACCGGTCGCCGCTGGTCCGTTTCCCCGGTCGTGCCTATGTGCTGCCGCGCGTCACCGGGGGATCGCTTCCCGTGGTGACGGTGAATCTTGCGACGGTCGAACTGACGCTGAACCGGATCAGCGAGCGCAATATCGTCACGATGATCCGAGAGGGCACGTTCGGCCAGCCCGTTCGGGCGTGGGAGGAGGACGCCTTTGGCGACGGCCCCGCCGAGGTGGTGTGGCGCGGCACCGGCGAGGTGGAGACCGCGCTCAACACCGATGTGACGACGCTGCTGCCGATGGCAGAGGCGATCGGCGATCAGCCGCCCGGTCTCTATGCGCTGCAGGCGCGGGTCCCGGGAGCCGATCCCTACGAGACACCGCCCGCGACCCAGTGGTTCGTGATCTCGGATATCGGTCTGGCCAGCATGCAGGGCACGGACGGCCTGCATGTCTTTGCCCGCAGCCTCGCCTCGGCCGAACCGATGGAGGGGCTCGAACTGTCGCTTCTGTCGCGTTCCAATCGCATTCTGGGAACTGTCGCGACCGATGCGCGGGGCTACGCCCGTTTTGCCCCGGGGCTGGTTGCCGGCCGGGGTGGCGCGGCGCCGGCCACGGTTCTGGCCCGGATGGGCGATGACGACACCGGCTTCCTGTCGCTGACCGACCCTGAATTCGATCTTTCCGATCGCGGGGTCGAGGGGCGGCCCGCTGCCGGGCCGATTGATGCCTTCCTTGCCACCGACCGTGGCGCCTATCGCGCCGGCGAGACGATACACGCCACCGTGCTTGCCCGCGACGGCAGCGCGAAGGCCATCCCGGACCTGCCGCTGACGGCGGTTCTGAGCCGCCCGGACGGGGTCGAATACTCCCGCCTTGTCAGTGACGGCGGGGTGGCGGGCGGCCATGTCTTTGCTCTGCCCCTCGGCCCCGCGGTGCTGCGCGGGACGTGGCGGCTGGCCATCCACGCCGACCCGGGCGCACCGGCGCTGACGACACGCACGCTTCTGGTCGAGGATTTCCTGCCCGAACGGATCGACGTGGCGCTTTCGCTGCCCGAAACGCCCATGGCGCCGGGCAGCCGTCCGGCACTGGAGGTTTCGGCGGAATATCTTTTCGGTGCACCCGGCGGCGACCTGCCGATCGAGGGCGAGGTGCGCCTTGCCGCAACCGATGCGCTCGCGGGGTATCCCGGCTATCGCTTCGGTCTGTACGACGAGCCCTTTTCGCCCGCGCTGGAAGTGATCGAGGCCGCGCATACCGACGCTGCGGGTCGGGCGGTGCTGCCGCTCGATCTGCCCGAAGCGGCGGATGCGCTTCGCCCGCTTGAGGCAACCGTCACGGTGCGGGTCTCCGAGGGTTCGGGGCGCCCGGTCGAGCGGCAGGTGGTCCGCCCGCTGGCACCCTCGGGGCCGCTGATCGGCATCCGGCCCGGTTTCGACGACGTGTTGCCCGAGGGGGCCGAGGCGACGTTCGGCATTGTCGGCATCGGCGCCGGTCTAGTGCCCGAGCCCATGCGGGTGAAATGGACGCTGAACCGGGTCGAGACCCGGTACCAGTGGTATTCCGCCAACGGTAACTGGGACTGGGAGCCGGTAACCCGCCGTACCCGCGTGGACCGCGGGGAACTGATGCTCGCAGCCACGCCGGCCACGCTTTCCGCGCCCGTCGAATGGGGGCATTACGAGCTTGTCGTCGAGCGCATCGACGGCCCCTATTCGGCCAGTTCGGTCGATTTCCACGCGGGCTGGTATGCGCCGGCCGATGCATCCGCCACACCCGACCTGCTCGAGGTCTCGCTCGACCGCGCGGCCTATCTTCCGGGCGAGGTTGCACGGCTGCGCATTGTCGCGCCCGATGCCGGCAAGGCGCTGGTAACGGTCGCCTCCAACCGGCTGATCGCGATGGATGCGCGCGACCTCGCGGCAGGCGAAAACATGATCGACCTGCCGGTGACGGATGAATGGGGGGCGGGCGCCTATGTCACGGCAACCCTGATCCGCCCGATGGAAACGGCAACCGGCCGCAATCCCGCGCGGTCGATCGGGCTGGTCCATGCGGCGGTCGATCCGGGGGCGTCCCGGCTCGCCGTCCGTCTTGTTCCGCCCGCCGAAGCCGCACCGCGCGAGCGGCTGACGGCCACGCTTGCCGTCGACGGCATCGCGCCCGGGGAAACCGCCTGGGCGACGGTTGCAGCGGTCGATCAGGGTATACTGAACCTGACCGGCTTCACCCCGCCATCCGCCTCGGGCTATTATTTCGGCCAGCGCAAGCTCGGCATGGGATTGCGCGATCTCTACGGGCGGCTGATCGACGGGCGTTCGGGTAATGCAGGGCGCCTGCGCTCGGGTGGCGATGCCGAGGCGCAGGCGCGCCTGAACGCCCCGCCGCCGACCGAGGCGCTTGTCGCCTTCTTCTCGGGCCCGGTTCAGGTGGGCGCCGACGGGCGCGCCGAGGTCGGTTTCGAGATGCCGGCGTTCAACGGACAGGTCCGGCTGATGGTGCTGGCCTGGACCGACAGCGCGGTGGGCGAGGCCGATGCGACGGTGCTGGTGCGCGATCCCGTGGTGATGACGGCGTCGGTGCCGCGTTTCCTCGCCCCCGGTGACGAATCGCGGCTGCGGCTGGAACTGGTGCATGTCACCGGCCCTGCCGGGGGCATGGCGCTCGAAGCCAGCGCGCAGGGGGTTGTGCTCGATACCTCGGCCTTGCCACCGGGCATTACCCTGGCCGACGGAGGAAAGGCCGTTCTGTCGCTGCCGTTCCGGGCCGAAAACCCGGGCCTTGCCACGATCTCGCTGGTACTGGTCACCCCGGAGGGGCGGCGGCTCGACAAGACCCTGACCCTGCCGGTTGAGGCCAACGACCCCGTGACAGCCACCGCGTCGCGCTTTTCGCTTGCGCCGGGCGAGACCGCCACGCTCGACGGCGAGGTACTGGCCGGTCTCAGGCCGGGCACGCGATCGGCCATGCTGGCGCTCGGGCCGCTCGGCCGGCTGAATGCGCCGGGCCTGCTCGCCGAGCTCGATCGCTATCCCTACGGCTGCACCGAACAGGTGACCAGCAAGGCGCTGCCGCTGCTCTACCTTTCACAGGTTGCCGATGCGATGGGGCTCGAGGGGCACGGCGATATCGCCGAACGCGTCGGTGGCGCCATCGATCGCGTGCTGTCGCGCCAGTCGTCCGCGGGCGGCTTCGGTCTGTGGAACACCGACGACGGCGATTTCTGGCTCGATGCCTATGTCAGCGATTTCCTCGGCCGGGCGCGGGCGCAGGGATACGAGGTTCCGGACACCGCCTTTGCGGCGGCGATGGACAACCTGCGCAACCGCCTCAACTACGCGGGCGATTTCGAGAAGGGAGGCGAGGATATCGCCTACGCCCTGCTGGTGCTTGCCCGCGAAGGCGCGGCCGCCATCGGCGATCTGCGCTACTATGCCGATGTCAAGGGCGCCGATTTCGCGACCCCCATGGCCTCGGCCCAGTTGGGGGCGGCGCTGGCGATGTATGGAGAACAGGCGCGGGCCGACGCCATGTTCCGCCGTGCGGTGACCCAGCTTCTGCCGCTGCTGGCGGATGAACCGACGCCGCTGTGGCGCGCCGATTATGGCACCAACCTGCGTGACAGCGCGGCGGTTCTGTCGCTCGCGGTCGAAGCCGGCAGCGAGACGGTGGACCGGCCGGCGCTGACCGAACGCATCGCCTCGGCCGACCGCCAGCGCTCGACCCAGGAATCGGCGTGGACGCTGCTTGCCGCCCACGCCCTGATCGACGCGCCCGGCACCGCGGGGGTGGTGATCGATGGCGTGCCCTACGATCTGCCGGTGCTGCGGCTGGGCGAAGACCGCCTTGCCGCGGCTCCGGTTGCCGTCACCAACGCTTCGGACCATCCGCTTGCGCTGATGCTGACCAGCTTTGGCATTGCGGAAAATCCCGATCCCCGGGCGCTGGGGCAGGGATATGCCATCGAGCGGAGCTATTTCACCATGGAGGGCGCGGCTGCCGATCCGGCGCAGGTCGCTCAGGGAACACGTCTGGTCGCGGTGCTGACCGTCACCCCCTTCGGCCCGTCCGAAGCGCGGCTGATGGTCGTCGATCCGCTGCCCGCCGGGTTCGAGATCGACAATCCCAGCCTTGTTCAGGGGGGCGACATCCGTAACCTGCCATGGCTGAAAACGGCGGCCACCCGCACCGCCGAATTCCGGCAGGACCGCTTCATGGCGGCTGTCGACTGGCGGTCGGAAAAGCCGTTCACGCTGGCCTATGTGGTGCGCGCGGTCAGCCCCGGCACGTTCCGCCATCCGGCGGCCTCGGTCGAGGATATGTACCGGCCGCAGTTCCGTGGCCGCAGTTCCGCCGGGAGCGTCGTGGTCACACGATGAGGCGCGGCGCGATCCTCGGGCTGGCGCTGCTGCTTTTCGCCGGCGCGGCGGTGCGGGACGGCTTCGATGGCTGGGTCGAGGCGACGGCCCTTCCGCCTCTTGCGCCCGAAACCTCGGTCGAGGTGCTCGACCGGGAGGGGCGGCTTCTGCGCGCCTTTACCGTCGGGGACGGACGCTGGCGGCTGAGGGCGGACGCGGCACGGATCGACCCGCTCTATCCGGCGATGCTGGTCGCCCACGAGGACAAGCGGTTCTTCCGCCACAGTGGAATCGACTGGCGCGCCATGGCGAGGGCGGCCGGGCAGGCGCTGCGCCATGGCCGGGTGGTGTCGGGCGGCTCGACGCTGACGATGCAGGTGGCGCGTCTGCTCGAAGACGGCACAACCGGACAGGTGGGCGGCAAGCTGCGCCAGATGCGGCTGGCGCTGGCGCTGGAGCGGCGCCTTTCCAAGCGGGAAATCCTTGCGCTCTATTACGAGCGCGCACCGTTCGGCGGCAATCTGGAGGGCCTGCGCGCCGCGACGCTGGCCTATTTCGGCAAGGAGCCCGGCCGGCTGACCCCGGCCGAAGCGGCGCTGCTGGTGGCGATCCCGCAATCACCGGCGGCCCGGCGGCCCGACCGCAACGCCAGCGCCGCGACAGTGGCCCGGAACCGCGTGCTTGCCCGGGCGGCGGCGACCGGCGTGATCGCGCCCGAGGCGGCGCATGCTGCCCGCACCACCGGCATCCCCACCCAGCGACGCGCTTTTTCCGCCTTCGCGCCGCATCTGGCCGAGCGTCTTCGTTCTGAAAACCCGCAGGCAACGCTGCACCGGACCACGCTCGACCGCGATCTCCAGGCAAGCCTCGAAACGCTGGCGCGCGATGCGGTTCGCGGCGTGGGGGCGCATGTGTCAGCGGCGATACTGGTTGCCGATCACCAGACCGGCGAGGTACTGGCGGCGGTGGGGTCGGCAGGCTATCGCGACGACCGGCGCGATGGCTGGATCGACATGACGCGTGCCCTGCGCTCGCCCGGCTCGACGCTGAAGCCGCTGGTCTACGGGCTTGCCTTCGACGAGGGGCTCGCCCATCCCGAAACGCTGATCGAGGATCATCCGGTCGCCTTTGGCGGTTACGCGCCGCTCAACTTCGACGGTGCCTTTCGCGGGACCGTGACCGTGCGCCGGGCGCTGCAGCTTTCGCTCAACATTCCCGTGGTGATGCTGACCGATGCGCTGGGGCCACCACGGCTGCTGGCGGCGCTGCGCCGCGCCGGGGCCGACCCGCAGATCCCCGGCGGGGTACCGGGGCTGGCCGTCGCGCTCGGCGGTATCGGCCTGACGCTGGAGGATCTGGTGCGACTCTACGGCGGGCTGGCGCGGCGGGGGCGCGAAATGCCGCTGCTCTATTCGCCGGGTCCCACGCCCACACCCCGCCGTATCCTTTCGGAGCGGGCCGCCTGGCAGGTCGGCAGCATCCTGTCGGGCATCGCGCCACCGCCGTATGCAGCGCGGATCCGGCTCGCCTACAAGACCGGCACCAGCTATGGCCATCGCGATGCCTGGTCCATCGGCTATGACGGGCGCCATGTTATCGGGGTCTGGATCGGCCGTCCCGACGGAACGCCGGTGCCCGGCGCGTTTGGCGGCGAGCTTGCCGCGCCGGTCCTGTTTCAGGCCTTTGGCCGGCTGAAACCGCAGGCGGAACCGCTGCCGCCGCCGCCCGACGATGCGCTCCTGCTTTCGACCGCCGGGCTGCCGGCGCCGCTGCGTAACTTTCGCCCGCGCGACGGCGTGTTCGCGCCGTCGCCCGACGCGCCCAAGCTTGCCTTTCCGCCGGACGGGGCCGAGATCGAGGCGGGGGAGGGGCTGGCGCTCAAGGTGCGCGATGGCACGCCGCCCTTCACCTGGCTTGCCAACGGTACGCCGGTGGTGGTGCGGGCGCGGGCGCGCGAAGTTCTGCTGGAGACGCCCGGCACCGGGTTTGTCGAGCTTTCAGTGATCGATGCCAACGGCCGCGCGGCCCGTGCCGGCGTGCGCCTGCGATAGGGGACGGGGACCGGCAGAAACGAAAAGGGCGCCGCAGCGGGCGCCCCTCGCTTTGTCGATGATCTTCGGGTCAGGCCTCTTTTCAGGCCTCCTTCGCCGCCTTCTTGACCGGTTTCCACAGCCGCTTGTTGGTGGCGTAGAGCAGTACGGTCAGGATGGTCAGGTAGATGACGCTGATGAAACCCGCCCGCTTGCGCGCCTCGAGCTTGGGTTCGGCCGCCCACATCAGGAAAGCCGAAACATCCTCGGCCTCGTGGTGGATGGTGGCGGAATGGCCGTCAGCGTATTCCACATCATCGCCGTAGAGCGGCGGTGCCATCGAGATCCAGCCGCCGGCGAAGGCGGTGTTCTCGTAAAACAGCGTGCCGGCTTCCTCTTTCTCCTCGCCGGTATAGCCGTTGAGGATCGAGACGATGTACTCCGGCCCGCCCATGCCCTTGAAGAGCTGGTTGAGACCGCTCCCGTAGGGCCCGTGGAACCCGGCGCGCGCCTTGGCCATGAGGCTGAGGTCGGGTGCGCCGGCCGTGGTGTTGGCGGGGAAGTGGTCGGTCGGGATCGCGGCGCGCGTGTCGTCGAGTTCGGGGTCGAAGACCTCGAAATGCTCGCCGGCGTAGTCGCGCACCTCGTCCATGGTGTAGCCCGGGCCGCCCTCGTCGGCGAGCGTCCTGAGCGGAACGTAGCGCAGCCCGTGGCAGGCGGCGCAGATTTCGGTATAGACCTGAAGGCCGCGCTGGAGCTGATCCCGGTCGTAGGTGCCGAAGGGCCCTTCGAACGAGAACGAGACATCCTCGATATGCGACTCCTCGGCGGCGATGGCCGCGCCCCCGTTCATGGCGATGGCTGCGATGGCGGCGAGTGCTATTTTTCTGATCATTTCGTAACGATCCTTCCTGTCACTCGGCCGGCGTGGCCGCGGCATCGCCATGGGCTTTGCCGTAATGGTCGATGAAGTCTTCCTCGATGGTCTTCGGCTGCGGCAGGGGCTTCTCGATCAGGCCCAGCACCGGCAGGATCAGCAGGAAGTAGGCAAACCAGTAGGCCGCCCCGATCAGCGCGATATAGGGATAGATGCCCTCGGCCGGCATGGCGCCCGCCCAGGTGAGAACCACGAAGTCGAACACGAAGATCCAGTACCACCACTTGAACATCGGCCGGTAGCGCCCCGAGCGGACCCGCGACGTATCGAGCCACGGAACCAGCACCAGAACGATGATGGCGCCGAACATGGCGATGACGCCGAAGAACTTCGCGTCGACGATGCCGAAGGTGATCCAGTCGGCGAACATCACCACCCAGACGTCGGCGGTAAAGGCGCGCAGGATCGCGTAGAAGGGCAGGAAGTACCATTCGGGGACGATATGCGCCGGGGTCACCAGCGGGTTCGCCTCGATATAGTTGTCGGGGTGGCCGAGGTAATTGGGCATGAAGCCCACGACGGCGAAGAAGATGACCAGGATGAACGCCAGCGCGAAGAAATCCTTGATCACGAAATAGGGCCAGAAGGTCAGCGTGTCCTTCCTGGCTTCCTCCTTGGAGCCGCGCCGGACCTCGACCCCGGTCGGGTTGCCGTTGCCGGTGGTGTGGAAGGCCCAGATATGCACGATCACCAGCGCCGCGATGACGAACGGCAGCAGGTAATGCAGCGAGAAGAAGCGGTTCAGCGTCGGGTTGCCCACCGCCGGCCCGCCGAGCAGCCAGGTCTGGATCGGTTCGCCGATCCACGGGATGGCGCCAAAGAGGCCGGTGATCACCGTCGCGCCCCAGAAGGACATCTGCCCCCAGGGAAGCACGTA
>NZ_JBKEAE010000148.1:0-14366 GCF_047971885.1 Tropicimonas sp.
CCTGCTCCTTGATCATCCCGATGATCTGCGCCTCGGTGAAACGGCTGTTCCTCATTCGTCTGCTCCTTCGCGGTTGGGCAGACTCTACATCAGACTGAGGGAACTTCCGGGGGGCAGGTCAGTTGAGTTGGTGTTGAGTCGCGGGCTTGGTATTATGATACCACATGACCGATCAAGCCGTAACGCACTGATATAGATGCTAGATTTTGGTTGCGGGGGTAGGATTTGAACCTACGACCTTCAGGTTATGAGCCTGACGAGCTACCGGGCTGCTCCACCCCGCGCCAAGAGCCGCTTATCTAGGCCCGGTTGAGAGCGGCCGCAAGGGGAAAAGCGACTGGCCGACACAAAAACATCACATGCCGGGATTGCCGGTTTCTGAACGGTGCGCTTGGGTGTCGGGGATCGGCGTGCTATCTGCATGCTATCCGGTTATCGGCTAAATCGGGGTCTTGCATGGCTGAAATGGATGGGCGCTCGTCAGGTTCCGGCAGGCCGGGGGAGGGATGGGGGCTCAGGGCACCGGGAATCGTCGTGGCCGCGCTGTGTTTCGGGGCGGCGCTGACGCCGTCGCTTCTGCCGCGCGATCCGGTGATTCACGGTGTGCTGGGCGGTGTGGTGGCGGCTCTGGGATACTGGGTCGCGACATATGCCTACTGGTTCTGGAAATTCCTTCAATTGCCGTTACCCGACCCGCAACGCACACGGGCGCTTCGCCTGGTTTCCGCCGGCGTGGCGGTGGTTATCGCCGCGGCGTTTCTTTCCCGAGCGGCGGAGTGGCAGAACGTGACGCGGGCGATCATGAATCTCGGGCCTGTCGAAACGCCGCAGCCGCTCAGGCTTGGCGCGGTGGCGCTCGGTGTCTTTCTGGTGATGATTCTTCTCGGGCGGATAGTCGGGTTTCTGATGTGGCGGTTCGACGCGTTGCTCAAGCGCTTTCTCCCGCCACGCATCGGCTTGTTCCTGGGGTTCGTGCTGGCGCTCTGTCTGGTGTGGACTGCGGTGGACGGGGTATTCGTCCGCCGCGTGCTCGAGGCGGCGGATGCCTCGTTCGAGGCGGCGGATTTACTGATCGAGCCCGATACGGAAAAACCCGACGATCCGCTCAGGACCGGCAGTTCCGATTCGCTGATCCGGTGGGAGGAAATGGGCAGGTGGGGGCGAAGCTATGTCTCCAGGGCCCCCACCGCAGAGGAGATCTCGACCTTTGCGGGTGAAGGTGCAATGGACCCCGTCCGCGTCTATGTCGGGCGGCGTTCCGCCCGCACGCCGCAGCAGCGCGCCGATCTGGCCCTGAAGGAACTGATCCGTGTCGGTGGATTCGATCGCAAGGCGCTTGTCGTCATGGTGCCGGTCGGTACCGGCTGGATGGACCCCGGTTCGCACGATGCGTTCGATTTCATGCTCGGCGGCGATTCGGCCACGGTTGCGGTGCAGTATTCGTACCTGACGAGTTTCCTGTCGATCACCCTGCACCCGGAGTACGGGATCGACCAGGCCGGCGCGCTGTTCGACACGATCTATGAGCACTGGACAAACCTGCCCGAAGATTCCCGGCCCGCGCTCTATGTGCACGGCCTGAGCCAGGGCGCCTTCAACTCCGAGATGACACTCCGCCTGCTCGATCTTCTGGAGGACCCGATCGACGGGGCGTTCTGGGCCGGGTCTCCGTTCCTCAGCCCCATGTGGGCACAGATGCGCGACAACCGTCAGCCGGGCAGCCCGGCATGGCGCCCGCGCTGGGGCAACGGATCGCTCGCGCGGGCGCTCAACCAGCAGGGGTTCGACCCGCTGATAACCGGGGACTGGGGGCCGATCCGGCTCGCTTTCCTGAACTACGGCAGCGATCCGATCGTGAATTTCACCTTCAGCAGCGCCATTCGCCCGCCCGACTGGATGAAGGCGCCGCGCGCGCCCGATGTGTCCGACAGGCTGCCGTGGATTCCGGGGGTCACGATGTTCCAGATCGCGATGGACATGATCGTATCGCTTCAGGTGCCACGGTTCGGCCATTTCTACATCGCGCCGGATTATATTGACGGATGGGCTGCGGTGGTGCAGCCCGAGGGGTGGAACGGTCAGCGCGCGGCAGCGCTCAAGGATATCTTCGCGCATCGCCCGCCGCCGTGGTGAACCGGGATGCGTAGGATGATGATATGGATCGCGGCAGGGATTCTGGTGGCCGTCGGGGTCGCGGCGCTGGTGGGGTGCAATACCTATCTGCGCTATCAGGGCCGGACCGTCGCCCGGGTCGAGCCGCAGACGCTGGCCGGAATGCTGCGTCCCGGCTATCGCGTCCGGCTGCCCGATGGCGACGGGCCGTTTCCCACCGCGTTGTTGTTCTCCGGCTGCGACGGGCCGAAGGACAGTCTGGATTTCTGGTCCGATACGCTCAACGCCATGGGCTGGGGCACGGTTGTCGTCGACAGCCACGGACCGCGCGGTTACGACCGGGCGCAGATCTGGCGCCTGATCTGTGTCGGGCAGTTGCTGACGGGGGGTGAGCGGGCGGGCGATATCGCCGTGGCGATCGACGATGTGCGCGCCATGCCCGGAGTCGATCCGGACAACCTGGTGCTGATCGGCGCCTCCCACGGCGGATGGTCGATCCTCGACCTGCTGTCGCTGCGCGACCGGGGCCGTCTGCCCTTCAACCTGAGCCGCTGGCCCGACAGCATCGCGGCGCGCGGGCTGGAGGGCGTTCGCGGCATGATCCTGCTCTATCCCTATTGCGGAATGGGCAGTCAGGTTTCGCGCCATGGCTGGGCCGAGGATATTCCGGCCCTGTTTCTGCTGGTAGAGGGCGACAGCATCGCCGACGAGGATTCGTGCAAGGGCGTCGCCGGGCGGATGCGGCAAAGCGGCAAGGACATCGAGGTGCATGTCCTTCGCGATGCGACGCATGGCTTCGACCAGAAGGAAAAGAACTTCATGAGCACGCTTGAATTCTCACCCGAGGCAACTGCCGAGGCAGTAGGATACGCGCGCCGCTTTCTCGACCGGGTTGTCGAAGGGCACTGAGCATCCGGGCAGGAACCTGCGGCCCATGCCCGGGGTTGAAGGTTCACTCCGCGGATAGAGTCCGGCTGTGAGCGGTCCCAAACGCTCCGTCCGCGCCTCGCCGTTCAGAAAAGACCGCTCGTGTAGCAGGTTTCCGTGCGACGCTGGAATCGCCTCGCGCGGCCGGCTTCAACCTGCCCCGGCGCTGCCGGCCGCCGGCAAGGCGTGGGGTGATGGTGGATTCGAAAGGGGTTGGGCCGCCGCAAGGCTTGCAACGCGCGATGCGTCGTAACAGACTGCGGGAAAAGGGAGGATCCGATGCCACGCGCGGAACTGATCGCGGCCGCACGCGCCATACGTGAAAACGCCTATGTCCCCTATTCCCGCTTCAAGGTTGGCGCGGCCCTGCGTACCCCCGATGGTGCGGTGTTTGCCGGCTGCAACGTCGAGAACGCGGCCTATCCCGAAGGCACCTGCGCCGAGGCCGGAGCAATCGCGGCGATGGTGGCTGCAGGCCGGTACCGGATCGCCGAAGTTGCGGTGATCGCCGACAGCCCGACGCCGGTGACACCCTGCGGCGGTTGCCGGCAAAAGCTGCGCGAGTTTGCGATCTCGGGCGAGATGCCGGTAACCATGGCTACGCTCGACGGGGGTGAGCTGACGCTGACGATTGCCGAACTGCTGCCCGGCGCCTTCGGGCCGAACCACATGCAAAAGGCGTGATCCGATGGAAGCCAGGCATATCCTCGCAACGCTGCGAAAGGGGGAGGCACCCGGCCCGGAGGAGCTTGCGTGGTTCGGCGGCGCCATCGCAACGGGGGCGGTGAGCGACGCGCAGGTCGGCGCCTTTGCCATGGGTATCTGCCGCACACCGCTGCCGGAGGAGGCGCGCGTGGCGCTGACGCTGGCAATGCGCGACAGCGGCGAGGTGATGCGGTGGGAGCTTCCCGGCCCGGTGGCCGACAAGCATTCGACCGGCGGCGTGGGCGATTGCGTCTCGCTGCCGCTTGCGCCGGCGCTCGCCGCCTGCGGCGCCTATGTGCCGATGATCTCGGGGCGCGGGCTGGGCCATACGGGGGGCACGCTCGACAAGCTCGAATCGATCCCCGGCTATACTGCCGAGGTCTCGCGCGACCGGTTGCGCGGGATCGTGGCCGAAACCGGCTGCGCCATCGTTGGTGCCAGCGCCGATATCGCACCGGCCGACAAGCGGCTCTATGCGATCCGCGACGTGACCGGCACGGTCGAGAGCATCGATCTCATCACCGCGTCGATCCTGTCGAAAAAGCTCGCGGCGGGGCTCGACGCGCTGATCCTCGATGTCAAATGCGGCTCGGGCGCCTTCATGAAGGACAGGGCAGGAGCCGGGGCGCTGGCCGGCTCGCTGGTCGGCACCGCCGAGGGCGCCGGTTGCCGCACCGGTGCGCTGATCACCGACATGGACGCGCCGCTGATCGGATCGGCGGGCAACGCGCTCGAGGTTGCCGAGGCGATGAAGACGCTGACCTGTGAGGCGATATCGGAACCGCTGTGGGATCTGACCGTCGCGCTTGGCGGGGCGCTGCTGGCGCTCTGCGGGCTTGCCGGTGATGCCGCGGCCCGGGAAGCCCGGATCGGGGCGGCGCTGCGTTCTGGCGCCGCGGCCGAGACGTTCGAGCGGATGATTGCCGCACTCGGCGGGCCGGCGGATTTCGTCGGTGCCTGGCGGCGCTATCTGCCGGCAGCACCGGTCGCACGGGCGGTTTTTGCCGAACACCCGGGAAAGGTTGCTGCGATCGATACCGAGACGATCGGGCGCGCCGTGGTTTCTCTGGGCGGCGGGCGCCTGCGCGAGGGCGATGCGCTCGATCATTCGGTCGGCTTCTCGATGCTTGCCGGTATCGGCGAGACGGTGGACCGCAACATGCCGCTTGCCGAGGTGCACGCCGCCACCGAGGCGGCGGCGGACAGGGCGGCTGCCGCGCTGCGCGCGGCCTATCTGGTGACGGAAAACGGCGCCGACCCGGCGCCACTGATTCAACAAAGGATCAACGCATGAGCCGTGCCTTCCTTGTGGTCATGGATTCGGTCGGATGCGGCGGCGCGCCGGACGCGGACCGCTTTTTCAACGACGGTATGCCCGATACCGGCGCCAACACGCTCCTGCACATTGCCGAGGCCTGCAACGAAGGCCGCGCCGAGAATGGCCGCAGCGGCCCGCTGAGCCTGCCGGTGCTGGACGAACTGGGACTTGGCGCGGTGATCCGGCTGGCCTCGGGCGGCGAGGCGCCGGGGCTCGGCGCTGTGCCCGCCGGAACGTGGGGTGCGGCGACCGAGACCTCGCCCGGCAAGGATACGCCCTCGGGGCACTGGGAACTGGCCGGCGTGCCGGTGCCCTGGCAATGGCACTATTTCCCCGACACCTCCCCCGCCTTTCCCGAATCGCTCACCCGCCATGTGTGCGAACTGGCGGGCACACCGGCGATCCTCGGCAATTGTCACGCGTCGGGCACCGAGATTCTCGAGCGACTGGGAGCCGAGCACATGCGTACCGGCTGGCCGATCTGCTATACTTCGGCCGACAGCGTGTTCCAGATCGCCGCGCACGAGGAAATCTTTGGCGAACCGCGCCTGCAGGAGCTTTGCCGGCGCCTTGCCCCGATGCTGCACGAGATGAAGGTCGGCCGCGTCATCTCGCGCCCGTTCATCGGCACCTATGCCGAGGGCTTTGCCCGCACCGGGAACCGGCACGATTATGCCATCGCACCGCCCGAGCCGACCCTTTGCGACTGGGTGCAGGAAGCCGGCGGACGGGTGCAGGCGGTGGGAAAGATCGGCGATATCTTCTCGATGGAAGGTATCGACGAGGTGCGCAAGGGCCCCGACGCGGTGCTGATGGCGCATCTGGCCGATCATGTCGAACGCGCGCCGGACGGCAGCCTGACCTTTGCCAATTTCGTCGAGTTCGACAGCCTCTATGGCCACCGGCGCGACGTGTCGGGATACGCCCGCGCGCTGGAATGGTTCGACGAGGAGATCGCCCGCCTGATCGACCGCCTGCGTCCGGGCGACCTGATGGTGATCACCGCCGATCACGGCAACGATCCGACCTGGGCGGGAACCGATCACACACGCGAGCGTGTTCCGGTTCTCTGCGCCGGGATCGGCAGCGGCACAGCGGGTCAGATCGCCTTTACCGATGTCGCCGCCAGCATCGCCGCACATCTCGGCGTGCCGTCCTTCGGGCCGGGGCGGAGCTTTCTTGCATGAAATCGCTGCCCAAGGTGGAACTGCACCTGCATCTCGAAGGTGCCGCGCCGCCCGCCTTCGTGCGCGGACTGGCGGCGGAAAAATCCATCGACCTGCGCGGCATCTTCGATGAGCGGGGCGATTACGCCTATGACGGGTTCATCGATTTCCTGCGCGTCTACGAGGCCGCAACCGCGGTCCTGCAAAGCCCCGAGGATTACGCGCGCCTTACCGCCACGGTGCTGGCGGAACTTGCCGCCGAAGGCGTGATCTATGCCGAAACCTTCGTTTCTCCCGATTTCTGCGGCGGCGGCGATCTGGCTGCCTGGCGCGAATACCTCGCCGCCATGCACGAGGCCGCCCGGCGCGCCGAGGTGGTGGACGGCATCGTTCTGAAGGGAATCGTCACGCCGATCCGCCATTTCGGCCCCGAGCGCGCCAGGGCGCCGGCGCTCTGTGCCGCCGAGACGGCGGGCGATTTCATCACCGGTTTCGGGCTGGGCGGGAACGAAAGCGTCGGCCGGCCGCGCGATTTCGCCTGGGGCTTCGACTGCGCCCGCGAAGCCGGTCTGCGCCTGACCTGCCATGCCGGCGAATGGGCCGGGCCCGACAGTGTACGCGGCGCGGTCAGGGATCTGCGGGTCGAACGCATCGGCCACGGCGTGCGGGCCATCGAGGATCCGGCGCTGGTCGGAGACCTTGCCGAACGCGGGATCGTACTCGAGGTCTGTCCGGGTTCGAACATCGCGCTCGGCCTTTTTCCGGACTGGAAATCGCACCCTGTGGCGCGGCTGCGCGAGGCAGGGGTACCGGTCACCGTCTCGACCGACGATCCGCCCTTCTTTCACACGACGATGACGCGCGAATACGAGCGTCTTGCGGCGGCCACGGGATGGGACGAGGCGGAATTTCGCGCCATCAACCGGGTTGCCGCCGGGGCCGCGTTCTGCGATTCCGATACCCGGGATGCGCTTCTGAAGAGACTGGAAAAGCCCGATGTATGACCACCTGACCGTCGTCGATCACCCGCTGGTGCAGCACAAGCTGACCCTGATGCGCGAAAGGGAGGCTTCGACCGCCAAGTTCCGCCAGCTTCTGCGCGAAATCAGCCAGCTTCTCGCCTACGAGGTGACATTCGACATGGAAATGGAGGAGGTCGAGATCGAGACGCCGCTCACCAGGATGATGGCGCCCAAGCTGTCGGGCAAGAAACTGGCGCTGATCTCGATCCTGCGGGCGGGCAACGGGCTGCTCGACGGAATCCTCGAACTGGTACCCGGCGCGCGGGTCGGTTTTGTCGGTCTCTACCGCGACCCCGAGACGCTGAAGCCGGTGCAATACTACTTCAAGGTGCCCGAGGACCTGCCCAACCGGCTGGTGATCGTGGTCGATCCGATGCTGGCGACCGGCAATTCCTCGGTCGCGGCCATCGACCTGCTGAAAAAGGCCGGGGCGACCGATATCCGCTTCCTCTGCCTGCTGGCCGCCCCCGAAGGCGTGGCGCGGATGAAAGAGGCGCATCCGGACGTTCCCATCGTCACCGCCTCGCTCGACAGCCACCTGAACGACCATGGGTATATCGTGCCCGGCCTCGGCGATGCAGGCGACAGGATGTTCGGCACGAAGTAGGTAAAGAGAAATTAACCAAATAACTCTTTACTCGATTCCGCCGATCCTGCATGATTCGCGCCAAGATGTAGTGCAGACGTCAAATTGTCGTGGCTGACCACAGGTTGCGGCCCAAAAAAAGAATTTCGTGACGATTTCGGGACATATGGCAGGTCTCATTCAGGCAAACGCCCCGCGCATTCGGATGTCGCGGGGCGTCGTCTTTCGGGTGTATCGCCACCGCGCTGATCAGGTGCCGCAGATTTCCTGCAACGCCACCCAGTCGGCGTCGGTCAGCAGCGGTTTTGTCACATGCCCCCGCATCGGATCGGATTCGATCAGATCGAGTGTGGTTTCGCCGGTTACATCCAGCGCATAGGCATATGGGGAGGAGGAAACCCCGGCGGCGGCGAACCGCTTCAGAAGCGCGCGCCGGTCTACCGGTGCCGGTTGCGCGGAAATCAGTTGCTCGGCATAGGCGCGGATGGCGCCGTCGGGCAGATGCCCGGTGGTCAGCAGGCGGAAGGTCGGAACGGGGCCTGCCGATTCGAGCAAGGTCTGTACCGGATCGTCCGCCGCGCGGCGCTGCGCCTCGGCAAGGATATGGCCGGCGACGACATCGGGGGATTCGTGATCCTCGACCAGCGCGCGGTTGATCAGGATCGTCCCGCCCGGCAGCGACATGGATTCGGCCACCCCCTCGCGCAGCACCAGTATGCTGCCCTTTCCCGGGCCGATCAGCCGCGTGTGGAGCCGGCCGAGCGCCTGATCGCCGCGTGCCGACCGGCAGGGCGCACCGGAGACGCGGCCGATCGCGCGCAGCAGTTCGGCGCCGATCTCGGCCCGCGTAGGTTCGGGCACAACCGAGACCGTATGCCTGACCAGGGCGTCGGGCAGCCAGAACAGGGCGATCGCCACGACCGCCGCCAGTACAAGCGCCACCACACCGGTGCGCAGCCGCCCCGGATGCGGACGGCCGCGCAAAACCGCGCTGCGCACCGTCTCGATGGCGTTGATCATCGTGCCGTCTTCGATCTCCAGCGTCTCGGCGCCATCGGCCGAAGGAGTGTAGAGCGCCGGGCGCGTTCCCTTGTTGATCCGCACCACCGCGGCGAGCGACCAGTGGCTCAGTGCCCGGTCGTTCCTGTCCGATATCACCAGCGAGGTATCGCCGAACGAGACGATCACATCCCGCCGCTGCGCCTGCGGATCGGCGCGCCAGATACCTGGGGCTTCCAGCCGGGAATATTTCGTGAGCGCCGTCATGGCCTGTGTTATGGGGCTGCCTTGCCTCGATTGGCGCGAAGATAGCCGAGCCTGCGTGGCCCGACAATCACCTGCCGGCCGGCGTCTTCCCGCTTCAGGCCCGCGCCGCGCCGATACGGGCCACACCCAGCAGGTCGAGCACCCTGGCCTCGATATCGCCGGCGTTCATCGCCGCGACGGCGTACATCTCGCGCGGGCTGGCCTGATCGATGAAGATGTCGGGCAGGACCATCGAACGGAATTTCAACCCGTGATCAAAGACACCCTCATCGGCAAGAAGCTGCGCCACATGGCTGCCGAAGCCGCCGACGGCGCCTTCCTCGATGGTGATCAGCGCCTCGTGATCCCGTACCAGTTTCAGGATCAGGTCGCGGTCGAGCGGCTTGGCGAACCGGGCATCGGCGATCGTCGGCGTGATGCCGCGCCGGGCCAGCGCATCGGCGGCCTGTTCGGCCTCGCTCAGCCGTGTGCCGAACGACAGGATCGCCACACCCGAACCCGCGCGGACAATCCGGCCCTTGCCGATTTCCAGCGGCACCCCGCGCTCGGGCATCTCGACGCCTACCCCTTCGCCGCGCGGGAAGCGAAAGGCGATGGGCCCTTCGTCATGGGCCACGGCGGTGGCCACCATGTGCTTCAGTTCGGCCTCGTCCGCGGCGGCCATCACGACGAATCCGGGCAGGTTGGCAAGGAATGCGATATCGAACGAACCGGCATGCGTCGCCCCGTCCGCCCCGACCAGCCCGGCCCGGTCGATGGGAAAGCGCACCGGCAGGCGCTGGATCGCCACATCGTGCACCACCTGATCGTAGCCGCGTTGCAGGAAGGTCGAATAGAGCGCGCAGAACGGCTTGAGCCCGCCCGCCGCCTGACCGGCGGCGAAGGTCACCGCGTGCTGTTCGGCGATCCCGACGTCGAAACAGCGCGACGGGTAGCGCTCGGCGAAGAGGTTGAGCCCGGTGCCGTCCGGCATCGCGGCGGTGATCGCGGTGATCCGGTCGTCCTCGGCGGCGTGCTGAAGCAGCGCCTCGGCAAAAACCCGGGTATAGGAAGGCGCGTTGCTTGGTGTTTTCTTCTGCGCCCCGGTCACGACATCGAACTTGCCCACCCCGTGCCCGCGATCGAGCGCCCGTTCGGCCGGGGCATACCCCTTGCCCTTTCTGGTAATCGCATGGATAAGCACCGGCCCGTCGGCGCGCGCCTTGACCGTGCGCAGCACCGACAGCAGCATCGGGATGCTGTGCCCGTCGATGGGGCCGATGTATTCGAAACCCAGTTCCTCGAACAGCGTGCCGCCGACGGCGGCGTGCTTGAAGACATCGCGCGCGCGCCGGGCCCCCTCGTAGAAGGGCTCGGGCAGCAGGCTGAGCGCGCCCTTGGCCGCCGCCTTGAGGTCGTGAAACGGTGCGCCTGCGTAGAGCCGCGACAGGTAGGAGGAAAGTGCGCCCACCGGTGGCGCGATCGACATTTCGTTGTCGTTCAGGATCACGCTCAGCCGTTTGTCGAGGTGCCCGGCGTTGTACATCGCCTCGAAGGCCATCCCGGCGCTCATCGACCCGTCGCCGATCACCGCGATGGCATCGCCGATCCCGTGATCGGTCGCTCCGCCCAGATCGCGCGCCGTGGCAAAACCCAGCGCCGCCGAAATCGAGGTGGAACTGTGCGCCGTGCCGAACGGGTCGTAAGGCGATTCAGATCGCTTGGTGAAGCCCGACAATCCGTCCTTCTGGCGCAGAGTGCGGATACGGTCGCGCCGCCCGGTCAGGATCTTGTGCGGATAGCACTGGTGCGAAACGTCCCAGATCAGCTTGTCGCGGGGGGTGTCGAAAACCGCATGAAGCGCGACGGTCAGTTCGACCACGCCCAGCCCGGCGCCCAGATGGCCGCCGGTTTCCGACACCGCGCTGATCGTCTCGGCCCGAAGCTCGTCGGCGAGCCGCACCAGCTCGTCGTCGGTAAAGCGCTTCAGGTCGGCCGGGGTATGAACCCGGTCCAGCAGGGGGGTGACTGGTCGCACCATGGCTCGGCCCTCCAGCGGCCGTTGCTCCCCGGGCGCATCCGCCGCGCCGGGGTCAGTTCTCGCGCGTGACGACAAAGCGGGCTGCCTCCCGCAGTGTCTCCGCCGCCGATCCGTAGGGAGATAGCGCCGATATGGCCTCTTCCACAAGGGCTTCGGCCCGTTTCGAGGCGCCTTCTTCGCCCAGAATCGAAACGAAGGTCGCCTTGCCGGCATCGCTGTCCTTGCGCAGCCGCTTGCCGGTCTGCGCCACGTCGCCCCGCACGTCGAGCAGATCGTCTGCGATCTGGAAGGCAAGGCCAAGCGCGGTTGCGTAGCGGGCAAGTGGCGCCGGGTCGGCCCGGCCCAGTACCGCGCCGGCCTCGGCCGACCAGCGGATCAGCGCGCCGGTCTTGTTGGCCTGAAGTTCGGTGATCCGGTCCAGGGTCAGCGGCGCCTCGGCGGTTTCGGCTGCGATATCCAGCGCCTGCCCCAGCACCATGCCGCGCGCTCCGGCGGCACCCGCCAGCGAGGCGACAAGGGTTGCGACCGCAGCCGGGGCGGCGGTGTCGCCGGTCCGGGCCAGCAGCCCGAAGGCCAGCGATTGCAGGGCATCGCCGGCGAGGATCGCCGTCGCCTCGTCCCAACGGACATGCACGGTGGGCTGTCCGCGGCGCAGATCGTCATCGTCCATCGCCGGCAGATCGTCGTGGATCAGCGAATAGGCATGCATGGCCTCGACGGCGGCGGCGGGCCAGATGGCCCGATCGGCGGTCACGCCGAACATTGCGGCGCTTTCCAGAACCAGAAAACCGCGCAGACCCTTGCCGCCCGAGGTCGCATAACGCATTGCCGCGACCACCGGCACATCGGGGAAGGAGCGGAGTTCAGCGGCAATGCAGGCCCTGACGCGGGCCGCGTCCGCCGCCAGTGTGTCACGAAAGGTCATTTCGTCTCGAACGGCGTCGTTCCGGTCGGGTTACCGTCGGCATCGATGGTGATCGCGGCGACCTTTTCCTCCGCGGCCTTGAGTTGCGCCTCGCAGCGCTTCTTCAGCGCCTCGCCGCGTTCATAAAGCGTGATGGATTGCTCCAGTTCCACATCGCCCCGTTCGAGCTGGCTCACGACACGTTCAAGTTCCGCCATCGCCTCTTCGAAGCTCATTCCGGATACCGGTTTCTCGCTCATGCTCCCGCTCCATCAGCACCTTGACATGGGCCGCGACGCCTGCGGCAAGCGCCTCAAGATCACAGCCGCCGCCGAGAGTCGAGACCGGGCCGCCGCCGGCAGGCGGCTCGGCAGGATCGTGCAAATTCCCCGCCGGCGGGCGGATACGGGCAGCACGAGCCTGATCGGCCCGCCATCGCGACCGGCTCGATTCTAGTCGATCCGCACACCCTGCCGTTTCAATTCGTCCTGCACCGCCGTCAGATCGATCCCGGCCGGATCGCGGCCCGAACGGACGGCCTGCGCCGCCGCCACACCGGCACCCTGTCCGACAACCGCGCAACAGGACATGTTGCGCGTCGCTGCATGGGCGATCCGGTCACCACCGATGGAGCGGCCTGCCACCAGCAGCCCGCGCAGCTTCTTCGGCAGCATCGCGCGATAGGGAAGCTGCATGTAGCGCCCGGTGGTGGGCAGGATCAGGATACCGTAGCCGTCGATGAATTCGGGATAGATGCCAATGGAATCCCCGAACCTTCCCTGTTCGCGCACATCGCGTTCGGTCATGTTGTAGACTGCATCGAGCTTGCGGGTATCGCGGATGCCGATGGTCATGCCGAAATTGCGCAGCCGCGCTGCCGCGCAGCCCGGCATGAAGCGTTTCAGCGCCTCGATGGCCAGCATCGCCTGCCGCCGCCCCTCCATCTCGCCGCGGGTCAGGCTGTCGGGGTCGGTGCCGTCCACCCCGTCCAGATGGATCAGGTTCATGTAGGTCAGCTCGCCGCTGTCGTGCATCGCCCCCCATGTTCCGGCGATGGTGTTCAGGTGCGGCGGGATCAGCCCTTCCTCGATCGCCCGGTCGAAGGGCTTCTTGATGAAGGGCGAGAACATGTCGTCCTCCTTCCCCGAGGTCTCGATGGTCCACTCGCCGCCGCCGCCCCAGTCCCGGTAGGTCTGCGGATCGGCGCGGACTCCTTCCATGAAGGTGCGCTTGTCGACCCCGGCCAGGTGAAACATGACCGAGGCGGCCATCATCCTTTCGCGCGGGGTCAGGTTGACCGGCGCGCCGGCGCGGTGGGCCACATCGGCGTCGCCGGTGGCATCGATCACCACCTTGCCAAGGATCGCCTCGCGCCCCGCCTTGGATTCGGTGACAATTCCGGTAATCCGGTCGCCATCCATCACCGGGGCGACGAACTGGCGGTGCAGCATCGGGCGGATACCGGCTTCCTCGACCAGACGGTCGGCCACCAGCTTGAACCCCTCGCTGTCGATCTCGTAGCTGAGCGACTGGCTCTCCGGCACGGCGGCGCCCATCTCGCGGGCGCGGTCCTCGAACTCCCGGCCGATGCCCCCGGCCTCGATGGTGGCCTCGTGGCGGTACCAGGCGAAGCCCTCGACCCCGACGGCGGTGATGTTGCCGCCGAAACAGCCCAGCCGCTCGACCAGCGCCACGCTGACGCCCGCGCGCGCCGCCGCCAGCGCCGCGGCCAGCCCGCCCGGCCCCGACCCGACAACAACAACATCCGTCTCGTGGACGACATCCACCTTTCGGGCGGGTTCTGTGATCTGGCGCATTCCATGTTCCTGTGCTTGTCCCGAAGGGCCGGCGACCGGCCGGTTCCCGCGCGATCATGCTAGGACGGGTTGACCGGCGGCGCCAGTATCCAACCCGAGTTATGGATAAGTGACGCCCTTCACAGCGACTTTGGTTTTCGCGGGCATGTAGGCGGCAAGGCATGACAGGATGTGGACGAAGGCGTTTGTTGGAGACCGATGCCCGCCGCGCTCCGATCCCATTTCCGACTTCAGCTTGTCGAACAACGTCTCGACGACAAATCGCTTTTGTAACAATATCTTGTCGAACACTGGCATCAGATAGTTCTTCATGTTCGTATGCGTCCGGTGATTACACTGATGTCACGTCTTGACGGGATTTGTGGCTTTCCAGTTCCAGGGCAGGAGATCGTCGAGGCGGTTGGCGGTGTGGCCGTCGATCATGCGCTGAAGGATACCTGAAGGGCCGCAGTTCGCACAAGCTGCTGAGCGACAGGTTCGGCGGGATCGACAGCAACAGGTGGATATGGTCGCGGTTCACACT
>NZ_JBKEAE010000102.1:0-4779 GCF_047971885.1 Tropicimonas sp.
TAGCCTTCGAGCATCGCGGCGAAGGCTGTCAGGGCTATCACGGCGATCGTGCCGGTCCAGAGCACGAGGAGCAGCGGGCCGCCAAGAATGATCGACGGGTTGAACACCATGAACAGCGGGATGAGATAAAGGCCCTTGGCGTATTTCCACGCCTGAAAGCTGGTTTCCATCGGTTTCGAGCCGGCGATGGCCGACGCCGCAAAACCCGCCAGAGCGACCGGGGGCGTCACGTTGGAATCCTGCGAATACCAGAACACGACAAGATGTGCGACGAGAAGGGGAACGCCGAATTCGCTGGTGAGCGCCGGGCCGACGAGAATGATGAGCACGATGTAGGCCGCGGTAACCGGCAGACCCATACCGAGGACAAGGCTGGCGAGTATCACCATGACCAGCGCCAGTACCAGGTTGCCGCCTGAAAGCGCGAGCATCATCGCGGAGAATTTCAGCCCCAGCCCGGTCAGGCCTACCATGCCGACGATGATCCCGGCCACCGCACAGGCCAGCGACACGGCGACGGCATTGCGGGCACCCCGTTCCAGCGCATGCAACGTGAGCGCCGCGCCGTTCCCGAGAAGTTCCCGGAATCCCCCGACCGTTGGCGCATCGCGGAGAAACACCCAGATCGCGCGCGCCGACGCGGCGAGCACAATCGAGACGATTGCAAAGAACCCGACACGCATCGGCGAATACCCGGCGATCAGGAAGTAGGTCAAAGCGATGAGCGGAAGCAGGAAATGCCAGCCATCTTTGAGTACATCGCGCGCGCGCATCAGATCGCGCGCCGGAATGCCCTCGAGCCCCAGCTTCACGGCCGCGATATGGACGAGCAGGTAGACCGACCCGAAATAGAGAATTGCCGGAAAGATCGAGACGAGGACGATATCCACATAGGGCACCTGGGTGAACTCGCTCATCAGAAACGCTCCGGCGCCCATCAGCGGCGGCATGATCTGCCCGCCGGTCGATGCGGCCGCCTCGATACCGCCGGCCTGCGCCGGGCGATAGCCGAGCCGCTTCATCAGCGGGATGGTAAAGGCTCCGGTGGTCACCACATTGGCGATGGCGGACCCGGAGACCGAGCCCATGCCGGCCGAGGCGAGCACCGCCGCCTTGGCCGGGCCACCCCGCTGCCGGCCCGTTGCCGCATAGGCGAGGTCGATAAAGAACCGCCCCGCGCCGGATACTTCCAGAAAGGCCCCGAAGAGTACAAAGACAAAGATGAAGGTTGCGGCAACACCCAGCGGGATGCCGAAAATCCCCTCGGCGCCAAGGGTCAGCTGGCTGGCAACGCGCTCGATCGAATAGCCGCGGTGATTGAGGATGCCCGGAAGCCAGTCCGCCAGCCAGGGAAGTTCGCCGCGCACGCCGGCAAAGGCATAAAGGATGAAGATCGCGCCGATGATTGTCATTGCCAATCCGACGGCCCGGCGCGCGGCTTCGAGCACGACGAGGGTCGTGACGACGCCCACGGCCACGTCGATCCGGCGGGGGAACACGGCATTGGCGATGGTATCGATGTTCAGGGGCAGCCAGAGCCCGACGAGGATACCACCCAGGATGAGCGGGATGTCGACAAGCCATCCGGGCACACCGCGCGGCCGGCCGCGACCCGTGACGGGAAAGACCAGGAAGCAGAGAACGAGGATGAAACCGAGGTGAATCGGACGCTGATAAAACAGGCCGAGCGGCCTGATGCCCGCCGCGTAGAGTTGGAACAGGGACAGCGACACCGCGACGATCGTGATGAGACAGGGCACCGCCCGCGGCCAACGACCGTTGTTTTTCAAAGCTGCGCCGTCCTGTTCCATCAGTTCCCGTCCGGTTCGAGCGCCATGCGAACCCGCTGGTGGGCGGCCATGGCGGAAAGCGATATCACGTTTCCCCCGATGCTGATCCGGTGGTTCACTTCCATGCTGCCGGGGCGAAGGATATAGGTGTTTCCGGGCACCGGTTCGTCCAGCGCCTCGATCCAGTAGCCGCCCGCGCCATCGGAGCGTTGCACACCCCGGCCGGGGATGTGATCGAGGCCCGCGGCGAAATCCGGCAGGTGCGCGCGGTGCAGCACCATCTGGCCGGTGCGGTTCAGGTAACAATCGGCCACTTCGAACCCCTGCACCGAGTGGCGCCAGAGAATGCACCAGCCGGCACCCTCCGGGACATCGGCCCTGGCAAGCACCGTTCCGTCGCCGGCCAGCGAGGCGATCAGTGTTTCGGCTGGTGCTGCCAGCGGAAACGAAGAGAGGAGGAACACCATCAGTGTTCCTCCAGGGCGGCGTCTCACGGATGCAGGCGATCGGGAACCGTCGCGCCGATCTCCTCGAAATAGCGGATCGCGCCCGGGTGCAGCGGAACCGGGGTCGCCGCAAGGGTGAACTCCACCGTGGTCTGCCGCGCGGCCGGATGCACGGCCTGCAGATCGGCGATGTTCTCGAACATCGCCCTGGTGATCGCATAGGCGAGATCGTCCGTCATTTCCGACGAAGCGACCAGCACGTTGGGCACACCCAGAACGGTCACGTCATCGCCGATGCCCTGGTAGAGGCCGCCGGCGAGCGTGGTGCGTGCGAACAGGGGTTCGGCCGCCTGCGCGGCGGCGATCTGCGCGTCGGAAAGCTCGATAATGCGAATGGCGTTTGTGGTTGCCAGGTTGAGGATCGAGGATGTCGGCGCGCCGACACTCCAGAACCCGACATCGATATCGCCATTGGCCAGCGCATCTGCGGTTTCGTTGAAATTCAGCCGCTGCTCGTCGATATCGTCGTATCCGATCCCCGCCGCCGTCAGTATCTGCTCGGCATTGACCTCGGTTCCCGATCCGGGCGCGCCGACCGACACGCGCTTGCCGCGCAGGTCATCCAGCGAAGTGATGCCGCTGTCCGACAGGGTGACAATCTGGATCATGTTGGCATAAAGCGAAGCGATGCCCCGGATCATCTCCAACTGTTGGCCCTCGAAACGCCCGGTGCCGGTTTGTGCCTGATGGACCGTGTCTGCCAGGCCGATCGCAAGGTCCGCGTCCCCGGTGGCGATCAGACCCATGTTTTCGACCGAAGCCCCGGTGACCTCGGCGGTGGCAGAGTAGCCGTCAACCTTGTTATTGATGACCTCGGCAAGACCGCCGCCGATCGGGTAGTAGACGCCCCCCGTGCCGCCGGTCGCGATCGAAAGCGGAGTCTGCGCGACCATGGGGGTCGCAACAACCATCGCGCAGGCCGCGATTGCGTTGAATAGCTTCATGGTGTCCTCCCTGTTCACCTTGCCCTGCCCGACGACACCTTTACGGCACCGGTTTCCGGCAGAGCCCGTTCAGGAGAACAACCCGGCGGACAGTAGTCAACAGTTTCCGGGGTGCCATGCACGGCCTTGCGTTGGAGCGGGAGGCAGACTGCCGCCGGTCTGAAGAAGGTCCGGATGCGCACTGCTCCACTGCACGATGTCTTCAAAATCGCTGCAGGAGGTGATGGTCGCGCAGACCGGGAGGAATGGAACCTCGGACGGCGAGTGCATGACCCGCCGGTTCTCGCGCTCGTCGACGATATAGGAAGACGATCCGGCAGGCTCCGCCTGCACGGTATTTCGCGCAGGGCGCCCGTCTCATCCACCGGTTGGCCGATCACATGGCGGAAACTAACCAGAGCGACAGCCAGGGCACGGTGATGAGCAATATCAGCCGCACGATGTCGGAGACCCAGAACGGAAGCACGCCCCTGAAGATCGTGCCCAGGGGCACATCGCGCAGCACCGCTTTCAGAACGAACACGTTCATTCCTACCGGCGGGGTGATGAGGCTGATTTCGGTAACGACGACAACCACGATCGCGAACCAGATCAGCGCGCGTTCCGGATCCAGAAGCAACTCATTGCTGAACGGCAGTTCGTACATGAGCGGATAGAAGACCGGAACCGTAAGCAGGATCATCGACAGGCTTTCGAGGACGCAGCCGAGGATCATGTAGATCACGATGATCATCGTGATGACGGCCCAGGCCGGTAGTTCGTAGTCGGACACAAGGCCGGAAAGCGCGTCCGGCAGGCCGGCGAAATTGATGAAGTTGGTAAAAAGCTCCGCGCCGATGATGACGGCGAAGATCATCGCTGTGGCGCGGACACTGTCGAAGGTCGCTTCGAGGAAGTCTTTGAATGTCATCGTCCGCAGCGCGACGGCCACCAGCACGGACGCGCCCGCTCCCATGCCCGCGGCTTCGGTCGGAGTAAAGAACCCGCCATAGATTCCGATCATGATGAAGGCGAACAGACCGAGCACGCTGAACACGCCGATCACATCCTGCCGCGTCATCGGTTCGCTTTCGGTAACGTTCGGTGCGAGATCCGGATTGATCCAGACGGCAACCTTGACCGCCAGAAGATAGAGGATCACACCGAGAATGCCCGGGATGATGCCTGCAATGAACAGCTTGGCGATATTGGTCTCGGTCAGCAGGCCATAGATGATGAGAATGACGGAGGGCGGGATCAGGATGCCGAGTGTGCCACCGGCGGCGATCGATCCGGTTGCCAGCCTGTCGTCATAACCGAACTTGCGCATCGAGGGCATGGCGACCTTCGACATGGTCGCCGCGGTCGCCAGCGAGGAGCCGCAGACGGCCGAGAAACCGCCGCAGGAAAAGACCGAGGCCATGGCGAGACCGCCGCGGGTCCGGCCGAACACCCGGTCCGCCGCCGCAAACAGCCCGTGGGCAATGCCCGAGGCGGCCAGCACGTTACCCATGAAAATGAAGAGCGGAATCACCGAAAGGCTGTAGGAGAGCGCGGAAT
>NZ_JBKEAE010000132.1:0-2682 GCF_047971885.1 Tropicimonas sp.
ACCGCGTCCACGGGGCGTTTCGGCAACCGGGGAACCAGATCGCTCTGCCCGTCGGCGGTCAGAACCCCCATCCCGGTCGTCGCGTCGGTGACCAGAACATTCGCGTAACCGCCGCGAAGCGTCGCCAGTATCGCCGGTACCTTGTCGATGCCGCCGGCAATGGCGATCCGCTGCCGGACCCTGGCAAGCCCGTCCAGCGTGATACCGACGGTCCGGGCATCGAGCGGCCCCTCGACGGGGCGGCCCATATCGTCGATGTAGCGCCCCACGATAGCGCCGACCGCGCCGGAATAGGCATCGCGGAACTGCGGCGCGTCGTGAAGGAACCCGGACAGGTGAAGGGTGGAATTCGGCCTGACCGAGGCAATGCCGAAGACGATCCGGTTAAGCTCGTCCAGGCAGGCAAGCTGCTCGCGCACCGGCGTTTCCTGCAACAGCAGATCGCGCAGTTCCGGGCTGGACAGGATCGCCGGCGCCGACAGCGGAATGCACTCGGCCCGGATGGCGGCGGCCATTTCGGTGGCGCAGGCCGCGGGCGTATACGGAACATGCGCCGCCGTCGACCCGGTGGCCTGCACGACGCGCACATCCTGAAGATCGTCAAGGTCGAGCGCCTGCGCAACGGCCAGCACCGTGCGCCCCCAGCCCACGCCGACGGTATCGCCCGATCGCAACAACCCCCGCAGCACCTGCGCCCCGGCGGAGCCGAGCCGCTCAAACAGCGAACGCCCGCCGCCCTCGCCGGGAACGATCAGACAATCCTTCAGCCCGAAATGGTCGGTCAGCGCCCTGGCGACAGAAAGGGAGCGGAGCCTGTCGGTCTCGATCGCGATATTGACGATGCCGCGATTACGCGCCTCGGCGAGATAGGCCACCACGGACGCGCGCGAAATGCCGATGACGCTGGCGATCTCGCTCTGGGTCAGCCCTTCCTCGTAATAGAGCCAGCTTGCCCAGAGCAGGGGATCGTCACCGAACCGCAGCGGCATCCGGCCACTGTCCTGCGACGCGGCACTGTCACAGCGCGGAGCGCCGGCTGTGGGTTTCGGCGGCATCAGCCAAGCCTCTGCGCAAGAACATCGGCAAAACAACCGACGATTATCGCAGCCGAGGCCGCGCCGGGATCGATATGGCCCAGGCTGCGTTCGCCCAGCCGCGCCGCCCGGCCCCGCGCCGCCATCATGGTGCGGGTGCTTTCGGCGCCATGATCGGCCGCGGCCCGCGCCAATGCCAGCGCATCGCGCAGGGGCATGCCCTGCCGCCGCGCCTCGCGCACGGCCTGCCCGACCGGCAGCCATACGTCCATCATCGTCTTGTCGCCGGCAATCGCCTTGCCGCGCGAACCAATCCCGTCGCCGACAGCCGCAAGAAGCATCGGCGCCTCGTCTGCGTCCAGACTGCGGCGCCCGTTGGCATAGACACCGGCGCGCAGGAATCCCGCAGCATACAGAGGGCCCGTCGTCGCGCCGACCGCATTGAGAAAGGTCCCCGCGCTGAGCGCGAACAGCGCCGACAGATCGGTGGATTTCGGATCGACCTCGTTCAGCGCGCGCAGGATGGCCGAGGAACCGCGCGCCATGGTGGAGCCGTGATCGCCATCGCCGATCTCTCCGTCGAGCTGGCCGAGATAGGCGGTTGCCGCACCCATGCGCCCGGCCATCTCGCGCAGCACCGCAACGATGTCTTCGGAATCCACCTGCTTCATTCCTTCACCCTGACCCGATTGCCGGGCCGGGCACAAGACCGCCCGTCACGTAACGAGCCGTGCCCGCGCCCCGTTCGAGAGCGTACAGAGAATCAGCGCGCACGAGGTGGCACCGGCATCGAGCACCCCGCGCGACCGTTCCCCGAGCCGCGACGCCCGGCCGACCCTTGCCACCATGTCGACCGTGCTGTCGCGTCCGGTCTGCGCGGCCGCGCACAGGCGTTCGAGCGCACCGGCCATGCCCGCGCCGTCATCGAGCGCGGCCCTGTAGGCAGCCACCGCCGGCGCATAGGCATCGAGCAGGGTCTTGTCGCCGACCCGGGCGGATCCGATATCCATCACCTCGTCGAGGCCGGCCTGAAGCATGTCGCCGAAGGTTCCGGCATCGATCCGCTCCCTGCCTTCGATCGTCTCGGCCATGCCCGCGAACATCATCCCGTAGAGTGGCCCCATGGAGCCGCCGATCTCGGACATCAGCACGTCCGACAGCGCGGAAAGCGCCTGATCCAGACTTTCGCTGCCGTCGAGCCGCTCGGCGGTGCGGCCAAACCCCTTGGCCATGTTCACGCCATGGTCGCCATCGCCGATCTTGCCATCTATTTCCGACAGGTAGGCCCGGTTTTCCACAACGACCCGGGCGATTTCCGCCACCAGTCCGCCAGAACCTGCATTGGGGATATGCTCCATCAGCCCCTCCAGTTGAAAGCGGGGCTTTCGGCATCGGAATCGAGCAGCCCCTTCAACTCGTCATCCAGCGACATGATCGTGAGCGTCGCGCCAACCATTTCCAGCGATGTAAAGTAGTTGCCGACATAGGCGCGATAGACGCTCAGCCCGCGTGCCGCGATCCGGCGCTCCATCCGGTCGTAGAGTACATAAAGCTCGTCCACCGGTGTCGCCCCCAGCCCCGAGACCAGCACCGCCACCTCAGTCCCGGCCGGAAGGTCATGATCGTCGAGCACGATCTGCACCATCTC
>NZ_JBKEAE010000142.1:0-1584 GCF_047971885.1 Tropicimonas sp.
GAAGCTCCAGATGCGCCAGCGTCAGACGGGTCAGCACCATCACCTGCGCCCGGCTCAGAAGCGCCGCGTTCAGCTCGAACGAGGGGTTCTCGGTCGTGGCGCCGACCAGAAGGATGGTGCCGTCCTCCATATGCGGCAGAAAGCCGTCCTGCTGGGCCTTGTTGAAGCGGTGGATCTCGTCGACGAACAGCAGCGTACCCTGCCCGTTCCGGCGGCGCAGTCGGGCCGCCTCGAAGACTTTCCGAAGTTCCGGCATACCGGTGAAGATTGCGCTGATCTGAATGAAATGCAGGTCAGTCTCGCGGGCGAGCAACCTTGCGATCGTGGTCTTGCCAACCCCTGGCGGCCCCCAGAAGATCAGCGACGACAACGTTCCGGCTGCCAGCATCGTGCCCAGCGGACCATCGGGGCCAAGCAGGTGGTCCTGCCCGATCACCTCGGACAGCGCTGCCGGCCGCAGGCGGTCGGCCAGTGGCCGCGGCGCCTTGCCGCTCGCATCTGGGGTCTGCCCCGGCATATCGAAAAGATCGGCCATGCGGCGCAGATTATCGCCCGCCGCGACCGAGGGAAAGCGGCTCAGAGCAACCGTGCGGTCTTGGCGCGCTGGATCGCCTCGGCCGTCGTGCGTGCCATCAGACGCTGGCGCGCCGAGGTCAGCCGGGCCTTGAGCGCGCTTTCGGAAATCTTCAGCTTGGCCGCCGCCATGGCATGGCGATCGCCGGCTGCTATCAGCCGCAGCGCCTCGAGCTGCGCCTGCGTCAGGCTTTCGGGGGGTTCCGTCATATCGTGCAACTTGCGAATGATCGACGAAATGCGGTGCATCTCGGAATCGGTATATTCGCGGTCGGAGCGGGCACAGCCGGCTATCGTGCGCGAAGAGATCGGCCCGCAGGAAACCTGCACGCCGTATCGCAGCCCGAAATCGGCGGCTTCCTTCATGATGCCGAACGGATCGGGCAGGCCGGTCTCGCTCCAGCGCGTTATCCCCTCGGTCGAAAAGCCCCAGGCGGTCATCGGGTCGCGCATGGCATAGGCATTCGCGGTATAGTGATCGACCCAATCCTGATTGTAGGTCTGGAATGACATCAGCGGGGCGGCGAACCGGATATGAAGCGCGACGAGATAGCCGTCAGGAGCAATGTCACCGAGCGCTTTCAATCCGCGTTCAATGCTGGATTGTTCATTCATGCGATACTTCGATCAATTGCCTCACCCTAGGTCAACGTGAAAGTGAACCCTGCGGACCAGATTCAACCAGACCAGAAATCGACTGAAGATATCGCATCAATACGACAAAACTCAACAGCTAAATAAAAAGGCCCCCGAAAACGGGGGCCTGTGGTGAATTTCGGAGACCGGAATCACTCTTCGCCGGCTTCCTCGCGGGCGCGGTCGACGGCGCCCTTGGCCTCCACATCGCGATCGACCAGTTCGATGATCGCCATCGGCGCCATGTCGCCATAGCGGAACCCCGCCTTGAGCACGCGGACGCAGCCGCCCTGACGTTCGGCATAGCGCGGGCCCAGCACTTCGAAGAGCTTGGCGACATGCCGGTCGTCCTTCAGCCGCGACGCGGCCAGACGG
>NZ_JBKEAE010000187.1:0-8779 GCF_047971885.1 Tropicimonas sp.
CTCTGCACCCGCTGCGACAGGGCGCCGACCTGCTGCATGACCGGCCCGTTCGCCTGCGCGGCAGCACCCGCCCGGCGAACGGCGACAATCATCAGCGCCAGCAACAGAAGCATCAGCGCCATGATCGCCGCACCCGCGATCACCGCCGGGTCGGACAGGGAATAGCTCGTATCGCCGATCTGGATCATGTGCGCCCGAACAGCCTTTCGATATCCGAGAGTTTCAACTCGACATAGGTCGGCCGGCCATGATTGCACTGGCCAGAATGCGGCGTCGCCTCCATTTCACGCAGAAGCGCGTTCATTTCCTCCGCATTCATGCGCCGGCCCGAGCGGACCGAGCCATGGCAGGCAATACGGCTGAGAACCGCATCGATCCGCGCGCCCAGCGTCGTGCTGTCGCCCATATCGGCGATCTCGTCGAGGATATCGCCGATCAGCGCCGCGGCGTTCACCTCACCGAGGATGGCAGGGGTCTCGCGCACCGCGACGGCACCGCCGCCAAACGGCTCCACCGCAAGCCCGAGCCGGTAAAGATCGTCGGAAACGGCGAGCAGCCGCGCGGCATCGTCCCCCGAAAGCTGAACGATCTCGGGGATCAGCAGCGCCTGCGCCGCAACACCCCGTTCGGCCATCTGGAGCTTGAGGCGTTCGTAGACCAGCCGCTCGTGGGCGGCATGCTGATCGACAATCACGATGCCGCGCGCGCTCTGCGCGATGATGTAATTCTCATGCACCTGCGCCCGGGCCGCACCAAGCGGCAGCGCCTCGGGCTCAGGATCGCAGGCTGCATCCTCCACCCGCGCCGAAGGCAGGGCAGCTTCGGCGAACCCCCGCATTCCGGGGGCAGGCGCAACCGGAGCCTGCGCGGCAAAGGCCGCACCGAGCACCCCGCGCGAGGGGCGATCCATCTGGTAGATGCGCGCCGGGCCGGAGGGTTCGGGCCGCAACGCGCCCAGCGTCGCGGCGGCGACCGTTGTCGCGGCGCGATGCCCCGCCTCGGCCAGCGCATGGCGCAGCCCCGAGACGATCAGCCCGCGCACCAGACCCGGGTCGCGAAAGCGGACCTCGGCCTTGGCCGGATGCACGTTCACGTCCACCAAATGCGGGTCGCAATCGATGAACAACGCCGCTGCCGGATGCCTGCCACGGCCGAGAAAATCCATGTAGGCGGCACGCAGCGCACCGATCAGCAGCTTGTCGCGGACCGGACGGCCGTTGACGAACAGATACTGCGCCACCGCCGAACCGCGCGAATAGGTTGGCAGCGCCGCATAGCCGGTCAGCCGCACCCCCTCGCGCAGGGTGTCGATGACCAGCGCGTTGTCGGCGAACCCGGCCCCGAGGATGCCGGTCAGCCGCCCGCGCAGCGCATGGAACAGATCGCCCGTTTCGGCATCGGCGCGGAAACTCACCCGCCCCTCGCCGCCGCCCGACACATCGCGCAGCGTGAAGGCGACCGAGGGTTCGGCCATCGCCAGGCGGCGCACCACATCGCCGATAGTCTGCGCCTCGGCCCGGTCGCTGCGCAGAAATTTCAGCCGCGCCGGCGTGGCAAAGAAAAGGTCGCGCAATTCGACCACCGTTCCGCGCGTCAGGGCGGCGGGCTGGACCGCACCACCCGCGCCGCCGGTAACAGATATCCGCGCCGCCTCGGCGGCACCCACGGCGCGGCTGGTAACCGTCAGCCGCCCCACCGCCCCGAGCGAGGCCAGCGCCTCGCCCCGGAAGCCGAAGGAACGGATGTCGAACAGATCCGAACCGTCGATCTTGGATGTCGCATGCCGCGCCAGCGCCAGCGGCAGGTCGCCGGCGGGAATGCCGCAGCCATCGTCACCGACCCGGATCAGGCGCTTGCCGCCATCGGCAATCGTCACCTCGACCCGCCGCGCCCCGGCATCGAGCGCGTTTTCAACCAGTTCCTTCACCGCCGAGGCCGGGCGCTCCACCACCTCGCCCGCAGCGATGCGGTTGATGACCGTCTCGTCAAGCTGGCGGATCCCCGGCAGAGCGGATTCCGTGCTTATGTTGGGGCTCGTTTCAGACATGCCACAACCCCTAGCATGTCACGCGGGATTCGGCCACGGATTAGTTGGTCGCCTCCAGCCCCTCGGGTTTGCCGACCACAACAAACCGCAGCGCGTCCGGGTCGATCAGATCCGCCGCGACGCGGCGAATGTCCTCGACCGTCACCGCCTCGATCAGCGCGTTGCGGTTGGTCACGTATTCGGGCGTCAGGCCCTCCTGCTGCATCCCGACCAGAATGTTGGCGATCTTCCGGTTGCCGTCGAAGCGCAGGGGATAGGCGCCGGTCAGATAGGTCCTGGCACGGTCGAGTTCCTCCTGCGTCACGCCCTCGTCGGCCATGCGCCGCCATTCCTGCCGCACCAGATCGATGGTTTCGGCCATCCGCTCATTCGCGGTCGAAACCATGCCGAACAGTTCCTCCGAATGGTCGCGCGGCAAAAGAAAGGCCCCTATCCCATAGGTCAGCCCACGCTTTTCGCGCACCTCCTCCATCAGGCGCGAGGAAAAGCCGTGACCGCCAAGAATATGGGTCATCACAAAAGCAGCGTAGAAATCCGGATCGTGACGTTTCAGCCCGCGCTGACCGAAGACCGCCACCGATTGCGGCGTATCGAAATCGACGACCGTCACCCCGCCGTCCGCGCCGAAAGCGACATCCTCGGGCATCGGCGCCCCGGTTTCCGGCAGATCGCCCAGAAGATCGTCGAGCAGCCGGCCAAGCTCCTCGGCGTCGATGTCGCCCACCGCCGCGACAACAAGCCGGTCGCGCGCCAGAACGCCGGAGCGCGCCGCAAGCAGATCGTCGCGGGTCAGCCCCGACAGGCTCTCGACCGTTCCGTCGGTGGCCGACCCATAGGGGTGATCGCCATAGGCAAGGCGGGCAAAGGTCCTGTTGGCAATGATCTGCGGATCCCTGGCATCCGATTCGATGGAGGAGATCATCTGCCGCCTTACCCGGTCGATCGCGTCGGCATCGAAGCGCGGCTCCATCAGCGCCTTGCGCAGCAGTCCCATCGCCTCGTCGCGGTTTTCGGTCAGTACCCGGGCCGAGACCGCAACCGAATCGGCGCCCGGATCGAAGCTGAAATCGGCGGCAAGCGCCTCGGTCGCGGCGGTGAAGGCCTGCGCATCCATCTCGCCCGCGCCTTCTTCGAGCAGATGGGTCATCAGGCTGGTCTCGCCGCGCCTGCCCGGCGCATCGAGGCTGGCGCCGCCATCGAAGCGCAGTTCCAGCGCCACGAAGGGAATCGAGTGCTCCTCGACCAGCCAGGCATCGATGCCGCCAGGTGAGGTGACCTGCCGGATGTCGATTTCGGCGGCAGCGGGCAGGGTCAGGGATACTGCGGCAAGGGCTGCAAGAAAAAACCGTTTCATCGGATGGTCTCCGGCGCCGCTTCGGCGGGTCTGTCGTAATAGCCGGTCACCGCATGGCGCCTGTCGAAAAGCCGGCCGGCGGCGGCCATCACATCCTCGGGCGTGACCGATTGCAGGATGTCGGGCCAGGCCTGCACATCGGCAACGCCAAGCCCGCTCGCCAGCGCCTCGCCATAGATCTGCGCCAGCCCCTGAAGATTGTCCTTCCGATAGATCTCCTGCGCGCGAATCTGGGATTTCAGCCGCTCGAACAGATCGGCATCGACACCCTGTTCGAGGAACCGGGCGATCATCCGGTCCAGGTCGGCTTCGGCCTCGGCAAGGCTGCGCCCCGGTACCGGTACCACGATCAGGCTGAAGGTGGTCGGGTCGAGCGCCACCCCGTCGTAATAGGCCGAGGTATAGAGTGCCGTCTTCTCGTTGAACTCCAGTTCGCGCCCCATCAGCGAACTGGCGCTCGAGCCGCCCAGAAGCTCGGACAGGAACACCAGCGCCGCGGCTTCCCCTTGCGCGCCCGGGTTGCGCTCGGGGGCCAGATAGCTGCGCATGACATGGGGCTGGGCGATACGCGGATCCTCGAACATCACCCGCCGTTCGGCGATCTGCGGCGGCTCGGAGGGGCGTATCCGCGCCCGCAGATCGGGATTGGCGGCGATCGGGCCGAAATGGGTTTCGGCCATCTCCAGCACCGTATCCGGGTCCACGTCGCCCGCCACCACCAGTACCGCGTTGTTCGGTGCGTAATATTCGCCGTAGAAATCCAGCGCATCCTGCCGGGTCAGCGCCGCCATCTCGTGCCGCCAGCCGATGATCGGGATGCGATAGGGGTGGTTGAGATATTGGGCGGCGGCACGCTGTTCGCTGAACAACGCACCGGGATCGTTCTCGACCCGCTGGTTGCGCTCTTCGAGGATCACGTCGCGTTCGGGCAGAACCACCTCGTCGGTCAGGATCAGGCCCGTCATCCGGTCGGCCTCCATCTCCATCATCCGGTCCAGCCTGTCGGCGGCGACACGCTGGTAATAGGCGGTGTAATCCTGGCCGGTAAAGGCATTGTCCATGCCGCCGTTCAGTTCGACCGTGGCCGAAAACTCGCCCGGCGCCAGCTGCCCGGTGCCCTTGAACATCAGGTGTTCGAGGAAGTGCGCGATACCCGATCTGCCCGGCGGCTCGTCGGCGGCGCCGATACGGTACCAGACCATGTTCACCGCCACCGGGGCGCGGTGATCCTCGATCACGACCACCTCCATGCCGTTGTCGAGCGTGAAGGTGCTGACCTCCTCGGCAAGAGCCGGCAGCGCGAGAAAACTGGCCAGCGTCAGCGCCGGGACGGTGGAACGGTACATTCGGAGGCTCCCGTAATCTGCGTTTGCCGCAAGATATTGGCCACGACGCAGCGATCAAGCCGCAGGGCGCAAATGCCGGGTCACGTTCTGCTGAGCGTCAGTCGAATTCGGACGCTTCGGGCGGTGCCGCGGCGGTTGGAACGTTGGAGCGGCGATAGTATTCCTGCGCCGCATGCTGATCGAGTTCCTGCTCCCTGTACCCCTTGTAATAGGTGGGAACGCGGAACAGACGCTCCATCAGGCGGCCGCGATGCTTGTCGCGGTACTTGTAATCCTCTTCGGCCAGCCGGACGCGGACCTGCGGATCGACCCCGTAGCGGCCGGAATAGCTGACGACAGCACCATCGGGCGTTCTGCCGTCGCTCTGAAGGCGCGCCGGACTGCCGCCGAGCGCCGCTACCGCATCGGCGATCGGCGTCGCATCGGCCCTGTTTGCACCGAACGGTGTCGGGGCGGGCAATTCGTTGAGGCTGGGCGGCATCTCTATCGGCTTGCCGGGCAGGATGGCGAATTCGTCCGGCGTGGTCATGCCGCGTCCGATCTGCATGGTGCGCGGCGGCCCGCCGGTGCAGGCCGCAAGGGCACCCGCCAGCGCAAGCGCCAGCCCCGCCCGTGCCAGTATCGTTCCCCGCATCTCAGCCTCCTGCATCCGTCCTGCGCCTGTGTACCCTACCCGGCCGCCGCCGTCACGAGGGCATTTTTCCCGCCTGCTTCTTGCCGCCAAACAGCACCAGCATCAATGCCCCGGTAAAGATGAAGACATCGGCAACGTTGAAAACATAAGGATTCTGGAACCCGCAACAGGACATGTTGAGAAAATCGCGCACACCATGGAGCCACAGCCGATCGGCGACATTGCCCAGCGCACCACCGATCACCAGCCCCGCCCCGACAAACTCGACCGGTGTCTGAAAGCTGCGCCGCGCCCAGAGCCACAGCAGAAAACACAGGCCCGCCGACAGGATAATCAGCACCCAGCGGTGCAGATCGGAACTGTTGGCGAAAAGCCCGAAATTCACACCCCTGTTCATGCCGCGGCGAAATACCAGCAAGGGCGGGAAGATCTCGATCAGGTCGCGCGACACGCGCGCGAACCAGGAAAAGACCAGATATTTCGATATCTGATCCACCGCAAAGGCGAAAATCGCCGAAAACCAGAGCAGGCGCATCGGTCAGTGGCGGAAATGGCGCATGCCGGTGAAGACCATGGCAATGCCCGCCGCGTCGGCGGCCGCGATCACCTGATCGTCGCGCATCGAACCGCCGGGTTGAATCACCGCCGTCGCCCCGGCCTCGGCCGCGGTCAGAAGCCCGTCGGGGAAGGGGAAAAACGCATCGGACGCAACAACCGAGCCGCGCGTCAGGGGCTGCGCCAGCCCCAGATCGGCCGCCATGTCGCCGGACTTGCGGGCCGCGATGCGGGTGGAATCGACCCGGCTCATCTGCCCCGCGCCAATCCCGACGGTGGCTGCGTCCCGGACATAGACGATGGCGTTCGACTTGACGTGCTTCGCCACCTTCCAGGCAAACAGGAGATCGCGCAACTCGCTTTCGTCGGGCGCCCGTTTCGTCATCACCTTCAGGTCGTCGGGGGTGACGAAGCCGGTATCCTTGTCCTGCACCAGAAATCCGCCCGAGACCTGCCGGAAGGTGGTGGCGACGGCGCGCGGATCGGGAAGCCCGCCGGTGCGGAGCAGGCGAAGGTTCTTCTTCGCCGCAAAGATCTCTGCCGCCTCCGGTGTGATTTCGGGGGCGATGACAACCTCGGTGAAGATCTCGACGATGGCGCGCGCGGTTTCGGCATCGAGCGTCCGGTTCAGCGCCACGATTCCGCCGAAGGCCGATGTCCGGTCGCAGTCGAAGGCGCGCGAATAGGCCTCGGCCAGGTTCGCACCGCGTGCCACTCCGCAGGGATTGGCGTGCTTGATGATCGCGCAGGCCGGACCGTCCCCGGGGGCGAACTCGGCCACCAGTTCAAAGGCGGCGTCGGTATCGTTGATGTTGTTGTAGCTCAGTTCCTTGCCCTGAAGCTGCGTCGCCGTCGCCACGCCGGGGCGGTTGGCGCCGTCGCGGTAGAAGGCAGCCTTCTGATGCGGGTTTTCGCCATAGCGCATCTCCTGCGCCAGCGTGCCGGCAAAGGCGCGGCGGCGGGGCATCGCCACACCGATCGCCCCGGCCATCCAGGTGGAAACCGCCGCGTCGTAGGCCGCCGTGCGGGCATAGGCCGTCTGCGCCAGCTTGCGGCGGAACTTCGGGCAGGTCGCGCCATTGTGCTGGTCCATGTCGCCCAGCAGCCGTGCGTAATCCTCGACATCGACCACAACCGTCACGAAGGCGTGGTTCTTGGCGGCGGCGCGGATCATCGCCGGACCGCCGATATCGATATTTTCGATGCATTCGTCATAACCGGCCCCCCGGGCGACCGTCTGCTCGAACGGATAGAGGTTCACCACCAGCAGGTCGATCGCGCCGATACCGTGCGCCTGCATCGCCGCGGCATGTTCCTGATTGTCGCGCAGCGCCAGCAGCCCGCCGTGCACCGCCGGATGCAGCGTCTTGACCCGGCCGTCCATCATCTCGGGAAAGCCCGTAACCTCGGACACGTCGCGCACGGTCAGCCCCGCCGCGCGCAGCGCCGTGGCGGTGCCGCCGGTCGACAGAAGTTCCACGCCGCGCGCGGCCAGCGCCTGGCCGAGTTCCGCAAGCCCCGTCTTGTCGGACACCGACAGAAGGGCGCGGCGGATGGGTTGGGTCTCGCTCATGGTTTCTCGCTCCAGTTCCCGGGCAGCGGGGCACCGGGCGCGGTACCCCTAGGTCGCCTGCGGCCTAGCGCGTGCCTTGGCGAAGGTCCAGTTCAACAGGACGCCATCGCCCTGCGCCCGGCCCGAAAGAACGATCTGCCGCGCGGCGAGCGGACGCATCTCACCGGGGTCGAGGAAAACCGCAGGCAACAGCATCGGTGAAACCGGAGCCTCGCTGCGAAATGTCCAGACCTCGCCACCGGGCAGGAGCAGATGCAATGTCGTGCCGTCCTCCAGCGCCTCGGCCTGCACCGTCGGATGCAGGTGGAAACGCAACGCATATTCCGGGCCATGCCTGCCAAAACCGCCTGGCCCGGCCGGTGCAAGAAAATCCTCGCCGGTCAGCATGGTGCCGTCGAGCGACAGGTTGAGAACCCGCTGGTGAGCGGCGTTCGGAAAACGGCGCTGAAGCCTGAGTTGCCGGCCAGCCGCCCCTGCCTGCAATTCCGCCGGCAGCGGTTCGCCGATTCCCCCGCCCTCGATCGCGAGGCCCGAATACCCTGCCGCAAGACGGCTGCGCCGCGCCCAGGCCGCCCCGAACGCCCTGCCCGGGCCGCTGCCGGTCACGATGGGCGCGCGCCCGTGTGTCATCTCGAACGCGAAGAGCGATTCGAAGCGCTCCCTGCCACCGCGCGACGCCGCATCGACAACGATCGTGGTACGCCCGCCCTGCAGCCGACGGTAGCCCATCGCGCTGTCGCCCGGCGGGCCGGGGCGGATGCCCGACAGCGCCAGCGCCCGCTCGATCCGCCCCTCCGCACCGCGACCACCGCCGTGAAAACGCGCCAGCCCGCCATCGGCATGGCGCAAGGTCCGCAGCACCGGTGCGACCCGCGCAATGGCCGCCGAATGGCCGGATGCGGTGGCGACACCGCGCCGTTCCAGCGATTGTGCCGCCAGGACCAGCAGCCAGAAAGCCTCGAGCAGGTCCTCGGGGTTGCGCGAGGCGATGCTGCCATCATCGGCGATCCACCCCGCGCAGGCGTCGCCGAGCCCGCGCACTGCCGGCGCCAGAACCGGGTGCTTGCCTTCCAGCCTGCAACCGGCCTCGGTCAGGGCGGTCAGCGCCGTGATGCGCGGCAGGCCCGCTGCCGTATCGCGCCAGCAATCCGACAGGTAATCGACCTGCGCGGAAAGCAGATGAAAGAACCGCAAATCCGCCTCGCGCCCGATCCCGTCGGTCAGACCCGCGCCGTGAACGATCCACCCGAGCAGCCGCGCGCCCGTGCGC
>NZ_JBKEAE010000203.1:0-7086 GCF_047971885.1 Tropicimonas sp.
TCTCCGAGGCGAGATCGGCCTCGGCGTAACGGGCGCCCTGTTCGGCCCGATCCGGATCGGCGCCAACCAGCGGGGCGATTTCGCGGGCCAGCGCCGCGATGCGGTCGATCCGCGCCTTTTGGCTGGCGAGCTTGTTGTGGAACGTCACATGGCCAAGGCTTTCCAGCCACGGCCCCATGCCGGCGCGAGCGATGCGCAGGTCGGTCTCCCAGAAGAACTTCGCGTCCGACAGTCGTGCCGACAGCACCTTCCGGTTGCCGGAGAGGATCGTTGCGCCATCGTCGGCTGTGACCATGTTGGCCACGGTGACGAATTTCTCGATCCGCCCCGTTGCGGGATTGCGGACGGAAAAGCACTTCTGATGCTCCCTCATCGAGGTTTTCAGCACCTCGGGCGGCAGGTTCAGGAATTCGGCCCCGATTCCGCCCATCAGCACCACAGGCCATTCGACCAGCCCCGATACCTCGGCCAGAAGGCCCGCATCCTCCACCACCTCAAGCCCCTGCGCAAAGGCGGTATTGGTCGCGTCATGCCAGATCGATTCGGCGCGCTCGGCCGGGTCGAGCACGACAAAGGCCCGTTTCAGACCGGTCGCATAGCTGTCGAAGCCGGTGATGGCAAAGGTGCCGGGGGCCAGAAACCGGTGGCCACGCGTCGTGTTACCGGCCGCGATACTGTCGATCGCAAACGGCACCACGGTCGTGCCCGTCTCGTCGGTCAGGATGCAGAGGATCGAATGCAGCGGCCGTACCCAGCGCAGCGACCCCGCCCCCCAGCGCATCGACTTGGGCCACGGGAAATCGCGGATGGTCGCCCCAAGAACCCCGGCGACGATCTCGGCGGCCGGGCGGCCCGGCCGGGTCACGCGGGCAAACCAGACCTGCCCCTTCTTGTCGTCGCGCGCCTCGAGCCGGTCCCGGGTCAGTCCGGTCGCCCGCAGGAACCCCTCCAGCGCCTTTTCCGGCGCATCGACGCGCGGGCCCTTGCGCTCTTCGGTCAGGGTCGGGCTTTCGGCGGTCAGACCCTCGACCGTCAGCGCCAGCCTGCGCGGGGTGGAAAACGCCTGCGCCGAGGCATAGGTCAGCCCGGCCTCGACCAGCCCGTCGGTGACCAGCTTTTTCAGATCCGCCCCGGCGCGCGCCTGCATCCGGGCGGGAATTTCTTCGGACAGGAGTTCGATCAGCAGATCGGGCATGGGGCGGTTCCTCGGGGCGTCGCGGACAATCGGGGCGGTGATGCGCGAAAGCGCCCGGCGACGCAAGGGGCGGTCATTGCCGGATATCCCCGTTCACCTGATGCCAGATGTAGCCGCGCCCCGTATCGGTAACGGCGATCACCCGATCCACCCCGTGATGGATGTTCCCCTGCCCCAGAAAGGCCCGCGCCGTTCCGGCTTCGAGCGCACGGCCGATTTCGGTCGCGTCGAAACAGCCGAACCAGTAGGGCGCGTTGAGCGGGTCGGCGGCGGGATATTCCACTGCGCTTTCCATCAGGCTTTCGGGCGTGGCGGGGGTGTCGAAACAGGCGCGGAAGCGAATGGGCGACGAACCCGCATCGATGGCCTCGATCCCGCTGGCGGGCAGCGGCGCAGTGCCGCCACCGGGCAGTGTCAGCACGATCCGGTCGGCGGGCAGCGTCGTTTCCTCGTAGTAGTAAAAGACCTGAAGGTAATAGATCGCGATCCCGGCGACCAGCGCCGAGAGCACGATCAGCGAGGCGACAATCCTGCCCGACATCGTTTACCTCCCCTTCCGTCGGAACCGCGCCGAGGCGGCACAGGCGTTTTCTTTCCCTGCAACCATCGTGTTATCCGGCCCACCGGATTGGTTCGTTCTGAGAAAGCGACCTCGGCGGGTGGCGGGCGGCGCCTGACAAGTCCGCTGCGCTGAGGGTCACGACGGCTGCCAGCCTCCCGCCTCGGTCTGCACGAAAGCATCGGCGCATTTCTTTGCCAGGGCGCGGACCCGTCCGATATAGGCCTGCCGTTCGGTCACCGAGATCACCCCGCGCGCATCGAGCAGGTTGAACAGATGGCTGGCCTTGATGCACTGATCATAGGCCGGATGCACCATGACGATGCGCCTGCCGGTCTTGGGGTCGACCTCGGGGCGGCTCAGGATGTAATCGCAATGCTCCTCGGCCTCGGCGAACTGCTTCAGCAGTACGTCGGTATCGGCCACGTCAAAGTTCCAGCGGCTGTATTCGGCCTCGGTCTGGCGGAAAACATCGCCATAGCTCAGCGGGATCGGCGCGTCGGGGCGGTTGAATGGCATGTCCATGACGTGATCGACACCCAGCACATACATCGCCAGCCGCTCCAGCCCATAGGTCAGTTCGCCCGAGACCGGCTTGCAATCGTGCCCGCCAACCTGCTGGAAATAGGTGAACTGGCTGACCTCCATCCCGTCGCACCAGACCTCCCAGCCCAGCCCCCAGGCGCCGAGCGTCGGGCTTTCCCAGTCGTCCTCGACAAAGCGGATGTCGTGCATCTGCATGTCGATGCCAATGGCCTGAAGCGAGCCGAGGTAGAGTTCCTGAAGGTTGTCGGGGCTCGGTTTGATCAGCACCTGATACTGGTAGTAATGCTGCAACCGGTTGGGGTTTTCGCCATAGCGCCCGTCGGTCGGCCGGCGCGAGGGCTGCACATAGGCCGCCGCCCACGGCCGGGTTCCCAGTGCCCGCAGGGTCGTGGCGGGGTGGAACGTTCCCGCCCCCACTTCCATGTCATAGGGTTGCAGCATGGCGCAGCCCTTGCCGGCCCAGTAGGTCTGAAGCCGCAGGATCACCTCCTGAAAACAGGTTGGCTGGCTGGTCTCGGTCATGTCTGTGGTCCGGTTCCCTTGCTTGTGCCGCCGGCAGCGGAACATGTTCTGCGGCTTCCATAGGCCGCAGGCCCTCGCGGGTCAATCGACGGCCGCCCGATGCAGCCACGCAACGCTCGCGGCCCGGGGTTTGCCGCCGGACGATTGGGGATGCGCGCGCCGGAGCCTCTGCTATCTTGCCGCGACTTTTCAGCGCCCTTCGGTGAGGGGCAGATATCGGAGCATTCGCCTGTGAGAAAACTGCCTGTCCTGATCGCCTGCCTCGCCACCACGGCCGTTATCGCCGTGTCCGGCGCCCGCGCGCAGGAAAGCGTGTGGTTGCAGGTCGAGGCGGTCCGCACCCTGGCCGAAGCCGAAGCCAGCGTCCGCACCTGGTCGGGCAACTTCGCCAACGTGGCCGGGTTCCGCCTGCCCAACGGGTTCTACGCCGTCGCGCTTGGCCCCTATGACAGCGAAAGCGGCGCGGGAGAACTGGCGACGCTGAAGAACCAGCAACGAATCCCGTCCGACAGTTATATTGCGGGCTCCGAGGCTTACGGCCCGCAGTTCTGGCCGCTTGGCGTGATACGCGACTCCGGTGCCGAAGCCGTTGTCCCGGTGCAGGCACCCGCCGCGCCGGAACCGGCGCCAGAGCCGGAGCCTGCCCCGGCCGAAGCGGCGCCCGATACACCCGCACCAAGCCCGGCCGGGGCTCCTGCGGAACCGCCGGCCACCGCCCGTCCTGACGAGACCCCGCAAGAGGCGCGAGCAAGCGAGGCGCAACTCGATTCCGACGACCGCAAGCTGCTGCAAAAGGCCCTGCAATGGGCCGGCCACTACGCTGCCGCCATCGATGGGGCGTTTGGCGCCGGCACCCGCAATGCCATGGCCGCGTGGCAGAGCGCGAACGGCCACGAGGTTACGGGGGTTCTGACAACGGCGCAGCGTGGCGCGCTGATGGATGCCTACCGCGCCGAATTTGCCGAACTGGGGCTGGAAACCGTCCGCGACGAAACCGCCGGCATCGAGATCCTGCTGCCCGCCGCCAAGATCGCCCGCGCCCGGACCGAGGCGCCGTTCGTCCATTATGACCCGACCGACGGTGACAATCTGCGCGTGCTGCTGATCAGCCAAACCGGCGACGAGAAGGCGCTTTTCGGTCTTTACGAGATCATGCAGACGCTCGAAATCGTTCCACTTGCCGGCGACCGCAAGGTCGGCAACCGGAACTTCGTCCTGACCGGGCAATCGGACGAGGTGCATTCCTACACCTATGCCGAACTCGACGGGGATGTCATCAAGGGCTTTTCGCTTGCCTGGAACCCCGCCGACGAACTGACGATGGCCGAGGTCGTCCCGATGATCCAGGCCAGCTTCACCCCGATCCGCGATATTGTCCTGCCCGATACCGCGCTTTCGGACGAAGGCGAGACACAGCGGGTGGACCTTCTGGCCGGACTGGAGCTGCGTCGCCCCGATCGCTCGCGCACCGGGTTCTTTGTCGACCGCAGCGGCAGTGTGCTGACCACGATCGACCTGCTGGAACAGTGCCGCCGCGTTACCATCGGCGACGAAATCGACGCTGCGGTCGCCGCCCGCGACGACGCGCTTGGCCTTGTGTTGCTGAAACCGGGAACGGATTTGGCGCCGATGGCCGTTGCCGCCTTCAACAGCGGCGTGCCGCGCCTTCAGACGGAGATCGCCGTGGCGGGCTTTTCCTATGGCGACGTTCTTGCGCTGCCCGTTCTGACATGGGGGGTGGTGGCGGACATCCACGGCCTGGAGGGCGAGGACGGGGTCGACCGGCTGTCGGTTTTGGCGCTGCCGGGCGATGCCGGCGGCCCGGTGCTGAACGATGCCGGTGCCGTGCTGGGCATGCTTCGGCCGCACGGAACGAATGGCAACCGCCAATTTCCGGATGACGTGAACTTCTCGTCCGATGCCGCCGCAATTAAAGGGTTTCTTGCTGATGCCGATATCTTGCCACTTGCCGCCGGAACGGGTGAACCGCTTGCCCCTGAGGATCTGGCGACGCTGGCCGAAAGCCTGACCGTTCGCGTGAGTTGCTGGAAGGAATGACCGCCCGGCAGCGAGCGCGGCTGCTCAGGCGCGCCAGAAGGCCAGCGTGAAGATCGCATAGACTACCAGAACCTCCAGCCGGCCGATCAGCATCGCCGCCGACATCAGCCACTTCGCCGTCGCGTTCAGCGACGAGAAATTGCCCGACGGCCCGATGATCTCGCCCAGCCCGGGGCCGATGTTGCCCAGCGTCGTTGCCGCGCCGGAAACCGCGGTGGTAAAATCCAGCCCGGTCATCGCCAGCAATACCGACAATATGCCCAGCGTCACGGTGAAGAGCATGAAGAACGACATCACCGAATTGAGCACATCGTCGGTAACGGGCCGCCCCTCGTAGCGCAGCGGAAATTCCCCGCGCGGCGTGTGCAGTTTCTGCAACTGGACCGTGATCGCGCCGAACAGAAGCTGATAGCGGAATATCTTGACCGAACAGGCCGTCGATCCGGCACAGCCGCCGATCAGGCCGAGAAAGAAGAAGATGGTGGCGGCAAAGGCGCCCCATTCCTGATAATCGACACTGGCATAGCCGGTGCCGGAGATGATCGAGGTAACGTTGAACAGCGCTTCGCGGATCGACGGCTCGAACCCGCGACCGTCGACGATCACCTGAAACAGCGCCAGCATCAGACTGACCACGGCGATCACGCCGAAATATCCCCGGATCTGGCTGTCGCGCAGCAGCGGTCTGGCGGTGCCCGACAGAAGCTGGATGTAGCGCACGAACGGCAGACTGGCGAGAAACATCGCCAGCGCCGCGACATATTCTGCCGGTCCCTGGAACTGCCCGAACGATGAATCGTGGGTCGAGAACCCGCCCGTCGAGATCGAGGTCAGCGAATGGTTGATCGCATCGAAGGAAGACATCCCCAGCCATATGTAGCCCATGGAGACGAGTATGGTCATCGCGATGTAGATCCAGAAGATCTGTGCCGCGATCTCGGCGGCGCGCGGAAGGATCTTGCCCATCGTGTCGAAGGCCTCGCTGCGGAATATCTGCATTCCGCCGACCTTGAGTTGGGGCATGAAGACCATCGCCACCACGATGATGCCGATCCCGCCCAGCCATTGCAGGATCGACCGCCACAGCAGCAGTCCCTGCGGCAGCGCGTCGAGCCCCGAAAACACCGTCGCCCCGGTGGTGGTCAGTCCCGACATCGCCTCGAAATAGGCGTCGGTAAAATTCGCCTCGGTCGCGCCGATCAGGAACGGGATCGTACCGAACAGCGGTAGAATCGACCAGACCCCGACCGTCAGCAGAAAGGTCTGGCGCAGCGTCAGCCCCGGGCCGGTCGAATTGTGGCAGGCCAGCGCCATCAGCGCCCCGGAAAGAAACGTGATTACAGAGGATTCGAAGAACACCGGCCAGTGGCCGTTTTGCGCCCACAGGTCGACCGCCAGCGACGGCAGCATCGCGATGCCCAGCGTGGCCACCAGCAGGCCGATAACGTATCCCACGGGTCGGATATCCAGCATGCGGGCAGCGTTGGCGCGCCCGCGCTGCGGTGTCAAGCCGGTCCGGTGCCCGATGGCTCTGCGTCCCTGCCCGGCGCTGCCTGTCAGCCGGCGTGAACGAGGCTGGCGAAGAGTTTGGGATCGAGGCTCGCCGCCTCGAAGGTCGGCCCGTCGATCAGAACGCTGATTGCATCATGGCTGTGCAGGCTTTCCTGATGGCTGGCGACCACCCGGAAATCGCCGATCCGCGGATCGGACTGCAATGCCGCCGCGAACAGCCGCGCCGCATCCTCGACGAAGACAGGGTTGGCGGCGTTCAGTTCGGCAAAGGCCTGTTCGTCCTCGCGCTTGACCATCACCTGCGTCTCGGTCGGCACCGCGCGGCGGCACAGATCGACCAGATCCTCGAACCAGAGGCACCCCTGCCCCGGTTCGAGCAACAGCGAAATCCGGGCTACCGAACGTTGCGAATGCGGCGTCGCCAGTTGCCCGCGCTGCCGGCGCGCGTGTTCGGACAGTTCCAGCGAACACGGACAGGTCGAGGAATAGACATAGTCGAGGTGCATGATCTTGAGCCGCGCCCCGTCCCGTTCGACCGATTCGAGCGCAATGTCGTAATACTGATAGCCTTCGAGGCCCGAGCGCAGCGACGCCAGCCGCATCGGAAAGGAAAAGCGCATGGCGATGCGGGCATCGAAACTGTCCAGATCGCGGCGGTAGCCTTCGAGCGCATCCTCGATCACCTCGAAGCTGA
>NZ_JBKEAE010000125.1:0-34442 GCF_047971885.1 Tropicimonas sp.
CCACGGTTGCACGGTCAATTCCCTCGTAACGTCCTGTAACTCGCATGGTCCCTCCCCTTTGTATTGTTATATAAGATATACGAAATAGCGCGGGCAAGGGGAGGTGTTTCCCTTGCCGGACGGCGGGATCGAAGATGTTGTTGATGTCAGGGCTTCACATAACATTACAAGATATTGAACAGACACGATTTGCCGAAATTGAATGACCCGGCGTCCGTTTCGCGCCGGTCTGGAGCAGCGGTATCCGCCCGCAACCTGCCAGATGCCGTCAGAAATAGCGCAGGTAGAGGTAGATGTTGGAGATCGCCAGCGTCAGGATCATGATCGGAAAGGCGATCCTGACGAAGGAGACGAAGCCGATCGGCTGGTGCGCCTTTTCGGCGAAGGCTGCCACGGTCAGGTTGGCGCTGGCTCCCAGCAGGGTGCCGTTGCCGCCCAGACAGGCGCCGAGCGCCAACGACCACCACAGCGGCTCGATCGCCTCGGGTCCGCCAAAGGTCGCGGCCGTCGATTTGATCAGCGGAATCATCGTCGCCACGAAGGGAATGTTGTCGAGGATGGCCGACAGGAAGCCCGAGGCCCAGAAGATCAGGAACGAGGTCTTCATCAGGTCGCCCTCGGTCACCTCGAGCACCTTCTGGGCGAAGAACTCCAGCAGGCCCACATGTTCGACCCCGGCAACGATCACGAAGAGCCCGCCGAAGAAGAAGATCGTCACCCATTCGACCTCGCCGAAGATGCGGTGGAGCGACTCCGATTGCCGCTCGCCCGGCTGGCGCCCGTAGGCCAGCAGCATCAGCAGCGCCGCGCCGCCCAGTGCCGATGTCCCGGGCTGGATGCCGTAGCCGTGACCGAGCGTGAAGCCCAGCAGCACCAGCGCCAGAACGGAAAGCGACTGGACCATCAGCCGGCGGTCGGTGATCGCCTCGGCCTCGTTGAATTTCATGATCCTCTCGCGCGAGGCGGCGGGAATCCGCGCCAGCGCCCGGCGGTTCAGCAGGTAGATGATGAACGTCACCACGACCAGGCAGATCGCCGAAACGGGGGCGAGGTTGACCACGAAATCGTTGAAGCTCAGCCCCGCCGCCGAGCCGATGATGATGTTGGGCGGATCGCCGATCAGCGTTGCCGTTCCGCCGATGTTCGAGGCGAGAATCTCGGCGATGAAGAAGGGATATACCCGCGTTTCCAGCGCCTCGGTGATCAGCAGGGTGATCGGCGCGATCAGCAGGACCGTCGTCACGTTGTCGAGCATGGCCGAGAAGACCGCGGTGATCAGCGTCAGCATGATCAGGATGCCGGTCGGATTGGCCCTGACCTGCTTGGCCGCCCGGATGGCGACATACTGGAACAGCCCGCTCTTGCTGGTGATGCTGACGATCAGCATCATGCCGATCAGCAGGGCGAGCGTGTTGGCGTCGACACCGTCGACCGCCTGCTGCTGGTTGATGATCCCGAACAGGACCATCAGCGCCGCGCCGAGCATGGCGAGGATGGCACGGTTCACCTTTTCCGAGATCAGGGCGGCATAGACGAGAACGAGAATGCCGGTGGCGATCCACAGGGGGTCGACCCCCAATAGATGCGGGACGGAGAACGCGGCGTCTCCGTGTGACGTGGAAGGGTCCGTCAATGTATTCGTCCGGGGTTGGGTGGTTAGCTGAAAACGTGCTCCAGCAGGGAATTGGGGCTTACGGTTCCGATGAAACGGCCTGTTCCGGGATCCACCAGGATGACGTGCCGTTTGAACTTGTAGATCAGGTAGATACCTTCCATCACCGGGGTGTCGGGCGCGGCGACCGGAATGTTGGCCGGGTTGGACATGTTGTCCGAGACCTTCTCGGTTCTGAGGCGGCCGAGCTGCGCGTCGAAGTCGGCCTTCGAAAGCGTCATGAAGCTCAGGTTCGAGAACTGGCCGCGTCTGGTGTCGGAATTCAGCCCGATGGTCGCCGCCCTGGGCAGCAGCAGCTTCATCAGCGTCGGCGCGGTGAAGACGCCGACATACTGGCCCCGGGAATCGACCACCGGCAGGAACCGCGCCTTGCTTTCCCTGATGATGTTGAAGGCGGTGGCGATGCTCTCCTCAGGCAGGATCGTGCGTTGCTGATCCGGCTCGACCATCACGTCGCGGCATGTCAAACCCATGGGTGTCCTCAAGCGTTCGATGGCGGAGGTCTCCGCCGGTCAACCGAACCGGGTCTCGATGAAACGCGCCGGGGTCTTGCCAACACCTGCGGGCGCTTTTTCGATTGCGGCAGGCAGGGGTTTCATTTCACTTCTTCGGCCGGCTTGCCAGCCTCCCGGCGCGGCAAAGACCCTGTTGCGACCTTTCGCCCTGTCCGGCTCAGCCGGCGATGGTGCGGACCAGCAGGAACAGCAGGGCCGACAGGCCCGCCGCGGCCGGCACCGTGACGATCCAGGCGGTGACGATGGTCAGGAAATGCGACCGGCGGACAAGCTTGCGCCGCCGCCGCTCCTCGGCGCCGATCTGCAACTCGGCGGGAATGGCGGCGCGTGCCAGGTGCATCCGCCGGTGGGCGTTCCATTCGCGGAAGAAACCGACCCCGAATATCGCGCCGATGGCGATATGGGTCGAGCTTACCGGCAGGCCCAGCCAGCTTGCCAGGATGACCGTGATGGCGGCGGACAGGGCGACGCAATAGGCGCGCATCGGGTTCAGTCTGGTTATCTGGTTGCCCACCATCTGGATCAGCCTGGGGCCGAACAGGAACAGCCCGAACGATATCCCCATCGCGCCGATGACCATTACCCAGGAGGGAATGCCAAAGGAATCGGAAAAATCCGCCGTCTGCGAGGCGTGAACGATGGCTGCAAGCGGGCCCACGGCATTGGCCACGTCATTGGCGCCGTGGGCGAAGCTGAGCAATGCCGCCGAGACCACCAGCGGGATGCCGAACAACGCCTTGAGCGACCTGTTGCGGTTCTCCAGCCCCTCGGACTGGGCGCGGACGACGGGGATCATCATCAGCCAGCAGAGAACCCCCACCGCCAGTCCGATGAGGAGCGCGCGGTCGAACGAGATATGCACCAGGTGCTTCAGCCCCTTGAGCGACAGATAGGCGGCAAAGGCGCCGGCCATGACCCCCACCAGCACCGGAACCCACCGGCGGGCGGCGGCGATCTTGTCGTCGCGATAAACGATGTTGTGCTTGATGAACCACAGGAACATCGCGGCGATCAGCCCGCCGAGAACGGGCGAGATGACCCAGCTTGCCGCGATGGCGCCCATGGTCTGCCAGTCGACGGCGCCAAACCCGGCGGCGGCGATGCCCGCACCCATCACGCCGCCGACGACCGCATGCGTCGTCGAGACCGGCGCCCCGACCCAGGTGGCGAGGTTCACCCACAGCGCCGATGCCAGAAGCGCGGCCATCATCGCCCAGATGAAGGTTGTCGAGGTGCCCATGCTGTGCGGATCGGCGATGCCCTTGGCGACGGTCGATACCACGTCGCCGCCGGCGATCAGTGCCCCGGCGCTTTCGAAGACCGCGGCGATGGCAATCGCGCCGCCCATGGTCAGGGCGCGCGCGCCGACTGCCGGCCCCATGTTGTTGGCCACGTCGTTGGCGCCGATGTTCACCGCCATATAGGCGCCGAGCGCCGCCGCGACGACGATGATCAGCGAATTGTTCGACTGGCCGAAAAGCACCGCCGCCACGATCCCGGCAAGCACGATGAAGACGAGCGCGATTCCCGGAGCCGCCAGCGGGCGCGAGACATATCCCGTCGCCATTTCGAGCGACGAGAACCGCCCGAGGTCGCGATCCAGCGTTTCCAGATGGCGAACTTCGCCTCGGTCCGCGTCCATGCTCTCCCCCGCCTTTTGACCGGGGCAGCTATTTCGGTTTCGTCCGGTGTTCAAGCGCATTCGCTGTGACGCGTTGAAGCGCCCGGCCGACCGCCCGGACAATCGCCGGACGGTCAGCCCGGCCCCGCCAGCACAGCCTTGCGGCGCATGCCGTTGACTTCAGTGAATATGTCACATGTGTTTTCAGTATTACATATGTAACAATGAGGGTGGAAACGCGCATTCCGACCCTGGCTATCCCTTGGGAAACCAGGGGCGGTCCGGTTGGGTTCAGATCGTGCGTGCGCTTGTGAAATGACCAATGTGAGTATCCGCCCCGACGCGTCGATGCAGCCGCGTCACCGGCGCGCCTGTGCCGGCGAATCCCGGCCGGGGCCATATCTGTCACCATCCCGCCGGCCGGGCTTTCCATCCGGGGCCGGCCGGGGTCAGGCACCATCGCTTTTCCGTCAACCACCCGTCGCGCGGCGGTCGCGGGGTTTCCGCGCCGCCGGCCGGCGGAGCTTAAAAGGAGCCAAGTCATGACTTTCGTAAGCCGCAGATCGTTCGTCAAGGGGGGCGTTTCCGGGTTCATCGCGGCATCTATGCTGCCGCATCTGGCGATGGCCGCTTCGGGAGCCGGCGGGGTTACCGACGGGCGCGTGCTGGTGAACACCTCCATCGGCCCGATGTGGCTGGTCAAGGAGGGTGGCAAGGTGATCGGGGTCGAACCGCTGGCGCAGGTCGGCGCTTCGTGGGATCTGATCGATTCCATGCCCGACCGCCTCTACAACCGCGCCCGTGTCCAGGCGCCGGCGATCCGGCGCGATTTCCTCGAAAAGCGCGAGAACAGCGACCGTACCAACCGTGGCCGGGGCGATTTCGTCGAAGTGAGCTGGGACGAGGCCGCCAGGATCGTCACCGAAGAGATGGAGCGTGTGAAGACAACCTACGGCAACGCCTCGCTCCACCGGGGCAAAAGCTCGTGGGCCAGCAACCATGCCCACTTCTACAAGACGGAATCGCTGCTTCAGCGGTTCCTCAACCAGTACGGCGGCTGTGCCGAGTTCTTCGGCAACTATTCAAACCAGGCGCTGTCGGAAATCATGCCGTCGGTCGCCTGGGCGGCGATGCAGTCGAGCGACTGGCCGGTTACCCGCGACAATGCCAAGCTGATCGTCGTCTGGGGGGCCAACCCGCTTGTGACGACGCGCATCCTGTCGGGCCGACTTCTGACCCAGGCATGGCAGGATCTCAAGGGTACGGACGTCGAAACCATCGTCATCGACCCGGTTCGTTCCGAGACGGCACAATATCTCGATTCGCGCTGGGTTCCGGTGCGTCCGAATACCGATATCGCGCTCGCTCTCGGCATGATGCATACGCTTTATACCGAGAATCTGCATGACGCCGACTTCATCCAGAACTGCACGCACGGTTTCGAGGAATTCCTTCCTTATCTGACCGGCGAGAAGGACGGCCAGCCCAAGAGCGCGGAATGGGCGGCGGAAATCACCGGGGTTCCGGCCGATACCATCCGCGAACTGGTGCGCAAGATGAAGGACACGCGTACGACCATCATCTCGGGCTGGTCGATCCAGCGCCAGCACCACGGCGAACACGGGCCTTGGGTACTGGTCGCGCTGGCGGCGATGCTCGGCCAGATCGGGCTGCCGGGCGGCGGGCTCAATTTCGCTCACATGTATGCGGACCGCGGGCACTCGACCCCCGACATGCCGATTGTCGGCGGTACGCCGCGCGGCGAGAATGCCATCCCCGATCCGTTCCCGATCGCCTGCCTGACCGATGCCTACCTGAACCCGGGCAAGACAATCTCCTGCAAGGGGCGCGAGATCACCTATCCCGACATCCGTCTCGTCTATACTTCGGGCGGCAACCAGTTCACCCACCATCAGGACACCAACCTTGTCGTCAAGGCGTTCCAGCGGCCCGAGACGGTCATCGTTCAGGACCCGTGGTGGACGCCCACGGCCCGGTTCGCCGATATCGTGCTGCCGGCCGCCAGCGATCTGGAACGCAACGATATCGGGCAGGTGCTGAACCTGATCCTTGCGTCGCGCGCCGCCGTCGAGCCGCAGTTCCAGTCGCGGACCGACTACGACATCCTGAGCGAGTTGTCCGAACGGCTCGGCTTTGGCGAAGTGTACACCGAGAAGCGGACCGAAATGGACTGGCTTCGCATCCTCTATGACGACGCCAGGGCACAGTCGAAGACGATCGAGATGCCGTCGTTCGACGATTTCTGGGCCGGTGAGGGTATTCTCGAATTCCCGCAGGGCGCGGGCGATTTCGTCCATCTCGCCGATTTCCGCGACGATCCGCTCTTCAATCCGCTGGGCACCTCGACCGGGCTGATCGAGTTCGTCTCGCCCTTCGTTGCCAACCTTGGCTACGACGAGGACTGCCCGGCGCATCCCACCTGGATGGAACCCGTCGAGTGGAAGGGGAGCCCCGAGTCAGAGACCTATCCGCTGCAACTGGTGTCGGCGCATTCGATGTACCGGCTGCATTCGCAGATGTGCAATACGGACGCGCGCGAGCATTACGCGGTCAACGAGCGCGAACCGGTGACGATCAACACCCAGGACGCCGCCGACCGCGGCATCCGGTCGGGCGACATTGTGCGTATCTTCAACGGCCGCGGGCAGGTTCTGGCCGGGGCGATCGTCACCGATGACATCCTCGCCGGCACGATCTGTCTGCACGAGGGTGCCTGGTACGATCCGGAGACCGGCGGCGAGATCGGCTCGCTCGACAAATACGGCTCGCCCAACGTGCTGACGCGCGAGGAGCCGCGCACCTCGCGCTTCGCCCAGGCTACCATCGCCGGCACCGCGATCGTCCAGGTCGAGAAGTACGATCAGGAGGCCCCTGCGGTCACCGCCTTCGGCGTCTTCGTCTGAACCTCGGCAACCCTCCCCGGCCGGTCTTCCGGCCGGCGTTTCCGCGCCCCGCGCGGAATATCGATCAAGGAGAATTCCATGGCAGGTACCGCAGCGCGGCCCTCCGACCCGTTGGCAGCCCCCCGGCGCAGGCGAGGGGCGCTTTTCTTTGCCGCATTCGGCGTCTTCATCGGTTTGATTCTCTGGGGCGGTCTGGATGTCGTCATGTCCAGCACCGAGAATACCGGGTTCTGCATCTCGTGCCACGAGATGCGCGACACGCCCTATGCCGAATATCAGAACACCGCCCACCATACGAACGCCTCGGGGGTTGTGGCGAGTTGTCCGGACTGCCACGTTCCCAAACCGCTCGTGCCGAGGATCGTCGATCATATCTATGCGTTGGGAGAGCTTTACAGCTCGTTCCGGGGCAAGATCGATACGCCCGAGAAATACGAGGCGCACCGCCTGGAGATGGCCAATGCCGTCTGGGATTTCATGGTGGCGACCGATTCCCGGGAATGCCGCGGCTGCCATTCGGAACATGCGATGGATTTCTCCAGGCAGGATCCGGAGGCCGCCGAACAGATGCAGGCCGGGTTCGAAAAGGGTGAAACCTGCATCGATTGCCACAAGGGCATCGCGCACAAGCTCCCCGACATGACCGCCGGCTACAAATCGCAATGGACCGACATGCTCGCCGCAGCGGCAGCGCTGAAGGCGGAGCCCGGCAAGACATACTATTCGCTTGAAACGGCGGAGTTCTATGCCGAACCGCCGGGCGACGGGACCCCCCGGGCCGGACGGCTGCTGTCGGATACCCCGGTCGAGGTTATCGAACGCAGCGGCGACAAGCTGAAGATCCGGATTTCCGGCTGGCGGCAGGAAAATGCCGACCGCGCGGTGTTCACGCTGCCCGGAAAGCGGATTTTCGTCGCCGCGCTCGATCCGGCGGGGATCGAACTGGCCCGGTCGGGAGAGACGCGCACCGACCCGGATACCGGCCAGGTCTGGGCGGAAACCACGCTGGAGGTGTGGTTGGCCCCGGGAGCGCTGACCGACGATCCCGATGCGCTGATGGAATATGGTGCGGAGCTATACCGGGCGACCTGCGCCAACTGCCATGCGGCGCCCGCTCCCGACCACTACGTGGCCAACCAGTGGATCGGCGTCATGAACTCGATGAAGCGCGAAATCTCGATCAGCGACGAGCAGTACCGTTTCCTGCAGAAGTACCTCCAGTTGCTTGCGTCGGACGTGGCGGGCGGCCACGCGCCGGGCTGACGCAAGGTTGGGTCACGGCCGGCACGGGCGCCGGTGGGCCGGTGAACCATGCCAGAGATAAACCGGGGGTGCATGCCCCCGGTCCTGTCCGGTTCGCCTCAGCCCGCATCCTTCAGGAAGGCGGGTTCGCAGACCAGCATGGCCGAGAAATGGTCGGCAAGCTCGATCAGCAGGTCCTGCCCGATGCCCCGTTGCGGTCCGCCGGCCGACAGCACCTTGCGGTGGATCGCGCTCGCTTTCTCGATGGTCTCGACCAGCGCGAAGACCCGTTCGGGATTTTCCTCGGAGGCGAAGATGCCGTGGTGCGACCACGAGATGATGCGGCTTTTCTCGAGCTCGACCGCCGAGGCTTCGGCAATGGTGACCGTGCCGGGCAGCAGCGGTGGCACCACGCGCACGCCGTCGGGAAAGATCACGATGCACTCGGGCATCTTTTGCCACAGCGCCATGGTCAGCGCGCGCGAATCCAGCGGCACCAGGAAACTGAGCGCGATGAATTCGGGCGCATGGCAGTGCAGGACGATCCGCTCGCGCCCGTTCGAGACCCGCTTGCGGATCGCGTGGCCGACAAGATGGGTGGCGAATTCCGAGGTCGGGCTGCCGCCCATCACATAGCCCCAGACGCGGCGATAGGCGGTCCCGTTGTCGACGATCTGGACGATCCCGAAGACCTCGTCGGGATGGTCGAGCGCATGGCGGAAGAACTGCCCCGATCCGGTGACGAGGAAATACTCGCCATCCAGCGTCGGCTGCGGCTGCGGCAACGGCACGGCGGGGTGCTGCCGCGCGTTGGGGAAACGCCGGCGCAGGATCGCGGTGATCTCGTCGGTGGGCAGGCGCCAGCTCACGTTGCCGCCGTTGGCCTCGTTCCAGCCCATCTCCCAGCACAGCCGGACAAACGGGGCCACCTCTTCGACGAAAGAGATGGCGTGGGTGAACCTGGGCATTCCGCTACTCCTGATTCCGGTTTGCAACCGAGGCCTGATAGCCATTGAGCGTGTTCAGAAGCGCCCTGCCCGCCGGCACATCCTGCCGGTGGCAGAATTCTTCCCAGATCACGGCATGGGGCATGTCCTTCAACTCTTCGGTCAGGATCAGCCTGTCGGTGAAGTTCAGTTCGCGCTCGGTCCGTTTGAGCAGGTCGGCGGGCAGGAGCAGCGCGCGCAGCAGCGCCTTCTGCATGTTGCGGGTGCCGATCACCCAGGCGGTGGTGCGGGCGATGGTGGCATCGAAGAAATCGAGCCCGATATGGGTCCGCCCGAGCAGATCCGCGAAGACCAGTTCCTGCGCCATTGCAAGAATGTCGTCGTTCAGCAGGATCACGTGGTCGCTGTCCCACCGCATCGGACGGCTGACGTGCAGCAGCATCTCGTCAACCGACAGGCTGACCGCCGAAAGCTTGTCGGCGATATTCTCGGTCGGATGGAAATGGCCCATGTCGAGACAGAGCAGCGTGCCCTTGCGCGTGGCATAGCCGAAGTAGAATTCATGCGAGCCGACCGTGCAGGCCTCGACCCCCAGCCCGAAGAGCTTGCTTTCGACCGCATCCAGCAGATGCGCCCTGTCGAAGGGCACGGCGAACATCCGGTCGAGCGATTCCTCCAGCCGCATGCGCGCCGCCATCCGGTCGACCGGAATGTCCTTGTAGCCGTCGGGCACCCAGTTGTTGTTGACGCAGGGGCTGCCCAGTTCCTGCCCGAAGCGTGCCGCGATCTCGCGGCAGCGTTCGCCATGGCGAATCCAGAAATCGCGGATCGCCCGGTCGGGGTGGGAAAGGGTCAGGTTGTCATCGGCATTGGGGTGACCGAAGAAGGTCGGGTTGAAATCCAGCCCGTGCCCGTTCTCCTTCGCCCAGGCGACCCAGGGTTCGAAATGGCGGTATTCCAGTTCGTCACGCGCCGGCGTTTCGTCGCTGTCGAGATAGCTCGCATGCAGGTTCAGCCGGTGCGTGCCGGGGATGTTGGCATAGGCGAAATCGAGATCGGCGCGCAGTTCGGCGGGGGTGCGGGCGCGGCCCGGATGATTGCCGGTCGCCTGAATGCCGCCGCCGCTGCCGGCGGTGATGCCCTCGAATCCGATCACATCGTCGCCCTGCCAGCAGTGAACCGAAATCGGTATGGCAGCAAGCCGCGCCATCGCGGCCTCGGCATCGACACCCCATTCGGCGAATCGATCGCGCGCCGCGGCAAAGTCGGTACGGGTCATCGGTCAGTCCCTTTCATTGGCAAGAGATGCGCGCCAGAGCGCGGCATAACGGACAAGGTGCGCGCGTCGTTCCGGGCCGGGCGGCGGGTGCGGAACGGCGGGCGCGATGGCGTCGGGGGTATCGCCGCGCGCCAGCAGCGCCGCGCCGATGCTGGTGCCGGTGGCCGATCCGCCCGGCAGCAGCACCGGCCGCCCCGTCGCGGCGCCCAGCATGTCGAGGAAAAGCGGGTTGCCGGCAAATGGCCCTTCGGTCAGCACCGGGCCGCGCGCGCCGATCATCCCGAGACAGGTCTCCGCCATCATCGCAAGATAGAGCGACACCGCGGCGCCGTGCTGCCCTGCGGTCAGGCTTTCGGGCGGCACGCTCCAGCGCGCCTGGCGGCCGGGAAACGGGCCGGATTCGGCCACAACCGCCGGCAGCAGGCGGATAGCGCGCCCCAGTACCGTGTCGATGTCCCGCTGCGTCGGCGTGGCATATGCGCCCCGGGTCAGAAGCCCGAACTCACGCCCGCCCATGAAGCGGGCCGAGGGGACCGGATCGCCGAAGGCGTTGACGTTGATCAGCGTGTCCCGGCCCGGGTCGAGCGCCGTTTCGACCCCGCCAATGGCCATGGCGATGACCCAGGTTCCGGTGGAAAGCACCGAGAACGGCGGTTCCTGTGCCAGCAGATGCGGATAGAGCGAGGCGTTGGAATCGTGAATGCCGCAGAAGACGGGGGTATCGGCGGCAAGCCCCGTCGATGCCGCGACCTGCGGCAGGAGCGTGCCGATCGGGTCGTTTGCCCGGCGCACCGGGGCCATCTTTTCGGCCAGTCCGAGCCGGCCCACCAGCGGGCTGAATTGCCCGGTATAAGGTTGCCAGAGGTCGGTGTGACAGCCCAGCGAAGTACCCTCGGTGCAATATTCCCCGGTCAGCCGGCCGACCCAGAATTGCGGATAGGTGACGATGTGCGCCACCCGTTCGCGCAAGTCGGGCCGCGTTTCGAGCAGCCAGAAAAGCTGTGCACCGAGGTTGAGCCCCAGCGGCAGCCGGGGCGAGCCGGTTTCGGCGAAATCCGGGCGGATCGCATCATAGGCGGCCGCCAGCCTGTCCGGCCCGTCATATTCGTAGTCGGGCATCGGCACTGCCGGCGCGCCGGCATCGTCGAGCAGGACGGCCGAGGCGCCATGGGTGGTCACGCTGATCGCGTCGACGGCGAAATCGCGCTGCATGCGGGCCAGCGATGCGGTGATGAAATCCCACAGCCCGTCCAGATCGGTATGGGGATAGGGCGGCCCGGCCAGCACGCGGTTCGGGGTCGTGACCACCGAAACCTCGCCCGGCCCGTCGAGATCGACAAGCGCCAGCTTGGCGTTGGTCTTGCCGATGTCGATGACGGCGACGTGGCGGGCCCGGGTCATGGCAGGTGGAACAGGGTTTCCAGCGGCACCGCCACCGGCTCGTTGTCGGGACGGGTTTCCATGATGTCGGCCATATGGGCCCACCAGCGCCGCATCACCGGGTGGGCCGGCAGCGCATCCATGCCGTGATCGTCCTCGCGCCAGAGCACGCCGAACAGCAGGTTTGTCTCGGGGTCGAGGTGGATCGAATAGTCCGATACGCCGGCCTCGCGCAGAAGCGCGACCAGTTCGGGCCAGATCTCGTCGTGGCGGCGCCGGTACTCCTCGCGGCGGCCGGGATCGAGCCGCATGCGGAAGGCGTATTTTTCCATCACTTCCCCCTCATGACGCGGATATTGTGCCAGATACGCGGCAGCGCAATGACACCGATCAGCAGAAGGCCGATGAAGATCGACATCACGATGCCCGGCACGTTCAACAGGCCGAGACCGAAGGTCACCAGCCCCATGACGAAGGCCGCGATCACCACGCCGGGGATCGAGCCCGAGCCGCCGAGGATGTTGACCCCGCCGAGCACGACCATGGTCACCACCTCAAGCTCCCAGCCGAGGGCGATCGAGGGGCGCGTCGAGCCGAGCCGCGAGGTCAGGCAGACCGAGGCGACCGCCGCCATCACGCCCGTCAGCAGGAACAGGATGAACTTCACCCGCGCCACGCGTATGCCCGAAAACATCGCGCCGATATCGTTGTTGCCGATGGCAAAGATCCGGCGGCCGAAGTTCGTCCCGTGCAGCAAGGCGCCGTAGATCGCCGCGAACAGGACGAACAGCACCATCTCGACCGTGACGACCCAGCCGACATACCCCTGCCCGAACACCGCGAAATCCGCCGGGTAGCCGGTATAGGCCTTGTCGCCGAGAACGATGTAGGAGATGCCCCGGAAAAGGCTCATCGTGCCGATGGTGACGACGATGGACGGCAGGCCGAGCCCGGCCACCAGCGCACCGTTGAAGGCGCCGCAGAGCAGGCCGGTGGCAAGGCCGACCGCGACGATACCGGGCATGCCCAGCCCGGCCTCGGCTGCGGCACCCATCGCGGTTGAACTCAGCGCGATGATCGAGGCGACCGAAAGGTCGATCTCGCCGGCGATGATGAGCAGCGCCATGGCGAAGGCGATCATCGCCTTTTCGGTGAAGTTGAAGGTGGCGTCGCTGAGGTTCCAGGCGTCGAGGAAATAGGGCGAGGCGAGCGAGTTCAGAACAAAGATCGCCACCGCGACCGCCAGCAGCAGCGCCTCCCACGAATGCAGCGTGCGGGTCAGCGGGGTGGTCAGGCGGTCGGGTACGTGGTGGGTCCGGGGGGTCATGCCGTGTGCTCCGCCGATTTGAGGATGACCCTGCCCTTGCTGCGGCTGGCCCGGGCATTGAAGGCCACGGCGACGATGATCGCGCTGCCCGATATGGCAAGCTGCCAGAAGGGCGAGATATTGACCACCGGCAGCGCGTTGTTGATGACGCCGAGAAACAGCGCCCCCAGCAGCGCCCCGCCCACCGATCCGATTCCGCCGGCGATCGAGACGCCGCCGATCACGCAGGCGGCGACGACCTGAAGCTCGAACCCGCCCGCGATATCGACATAGGCCACCGCAAAGCGCGACACCCACAGATAGCCCGTCAACCCCGCAAGCGCGCCCGAAAGAACGAAGGCGAGGAACTGGGTGCGCCCGACGTCGATACCGGTATAGACCGCCGCGCGCGGGTTGCCGCCCACCGCATAGAAGGCGCGCCCCGGCGGCGTGCGCCCGAGCAGTACCACGAAGGCCAGCACCGCAGCGATGGCGATCCACGACAGCACCGGCAGCCCCAGCACCACGGCGCGCGGGAAATCCTTGAAACCGGCGCTCATCTCGTGCGCATTGATCCATTTGCCGTCGGAGATCAGGAAGATGATGCCGCGATAGATGGTCATCGTGCCCAGGGTAACGACGATGGGCGGAATTTCGAGCTTCCACACCAGCAGGCCGTTGACCGCCCCCATCAGCGTGCCGAGCGCCACGGCGAGACCGAGGATCGCCACGATGGGCACCCCGGGCGCCACGGTATTCAGCATCGCCACCACCATGCCGGTCAGCGCAAGATTGGCGGCAACCGACAGGTCGATGCAGCGGGTCAGGATGACCACCATCTGCCCCAGCGCCAGCAGGATCAGCGTCGAGGTGTCGTTGAAGACATTGATCAGGTTCGACGGCGCGACGAAGGCCGGGAAGCGCGCAGCGATGATCGCCAGAAGCGCCAGGATGGCGGCGAGCAGGATCGTCTCGCGGGATTTGAGGATATGGGCGATCATCCGGCTGCCTCCGCAATGCCGGCGGCGTGCCGGACCAGTGTTTCGGGGGTCATCCGCGGCCCCGAAAGCTCGGCGACCATCCGCCCCTCGCGCATCACGATCACCCGGTCGGACATGCCCAATACCTCGGGGATTTCGGACGAGACCATGATCACCGCCAGCCCCTGGGCGGCCAGTTCCGCGGTGAACTCGTGCACGGCGGCCTTGGAGCCGATGTCGATCCCCTTGGTCGGTTCATCGAGGATGATGATCTTCGGTTCGGTGGCGAGCCATTTGGCGATCACCACCTTCTGCTGGTTGCCGCCCGACAGCAGCCCCACATCCTGATCGAGCGCTGCGGCGCGCAGATCGAGCCGTTCGGTGTATTTCCGGGTCAGCGCGAATTCCTCGGCCAGGCGGATGAACCCGTGCCGCGAGGTGCGCCCGAGCGACGGCAGCGTCACGTTCTGAAAGATCGGCAGGCCGATGATGGCGCCCTGTGTGCCACGATCCTCGGGCACATAGACGATGCCCGCCGCGATCGCCCGGTCGGTGGATCCGAACCGGACCGGCGCGCCGTCGATCGTCACCCGGCCCGCCGATGGTCTGGTGATGCCGAACAGCGCCTGCATGACCTCGGAGCGGCCGGCGCCCACCAGGCCGTAGAAGCCCAGGATCTCGCCCCGGCGCAGGGTGAACGAGATGCTGTCGAATTCGGTCGGGTGGCAGAGATCCGCGACGGCGAGGATCTCGGCGCCCGGATGCGGGGTTCGTTCGGGGAAGATGGTGTCGACCGAGCGGCCCACCATCATGCGCACCAGATCGTCTTCCGAGATATCGGCCATCCGGCCTTCGGCAACGAACTGGCCGTCGCGGAAGACGGTATAACGGTCGGCGATACGGAAAATCTCGTCGAACTTGTGGCTGATGAACAGGATCGCCTTGCCGTCGGCCTTCAGACGCTCGACAAGCTCGTAAAGCTCCTCGATCTCCTTCTGGCTCAGCGCGGCGGTGGGCTCGTCCATGATGACGACGCGGGCATCGATGCTCAGCGCGCGCGCGATGGCCACAAGATGCTTGTTGGCGATGCCAAGCTCCCTGAGCGGGATCGACGGGTCGATATCGGCGCCGATGCGGTCGAGGATGGTGCGGGCCTGCTGTTTCATCCGGCCGATGTCGATCAGGCCGTATTTGCCGCGCGGCGCATGGCCGAGATAGACGTTCTCGGCCACCGTCAGCTCGTCGAACAGCACGGTTTCCTGATGGATCGCGGTGATTCCGGCATCGGCGGCAGCCTGGGCATCGGGGAAATGCGTTTCGCGCCCGTCGACGCGGATCGTGCCGCCGTCGGGCCGGTAGATGCCGGTCAGCACCTTGACGATGGTCGACTTGCCGGCGCCGTTCTCGCCCACCAGCGCGGTGACCTGACCGGGATAGAGATCGAGCGACACGTCGGAAAGCGCACGAACCCCCGGAAAGGTCTTGGTGATGCCCCGGAGCGAAAGGACGGGTTTTCCGGCGTGCGCGTCGGGCGTGCGCGTGAGATCTGGGTTCACATTCATCGCGTGTTCCGGTCCGGACTGAGGCGAAAGACCCGGCGCCGCGGCGCCGGGCCGGTTCGGACGGTTCAGAAGATGCTCTTGAACGCGTCGATGTTGGAGGCGTCGTAGACGAACGGGTCGGCCATCGCGCCGGAGTTGCTGTCGTCGAGTGTCAGCATGCCCATCCGGCCCATCGGGATCTCGGCCCCCGGTGCGGCCTCGGCATCGCCCCTGGCAAGGTGATAGGCGATCATCGTCGCCGAATATCCCAGATCGATGGGATTCCAGATGGCAAAGGATTTGGAGGCACCCGATTCGATGGCACCGGCCATTTCCGACGGCAGGCCCAGGCCGGTCACGTTGACCTGCCCCACCTTGCCGGCATCGACCACCGCCTGCGCGGCGGCCACGATCCCCACCGATGTGGGCGCAATGATCGCCTTGAGGTCGGGATAGGTCTGCATCAGGCCGGTGGCCTCGCGATAGGACTTGTCGGCCAGATCGTCGCCATAGACCGTGGCTACCACCTCGATCCCCGGGTAATTGCCCATGACCTTGTTCATTTCCTCGATCCAGATGTTCTGGTTCGTGGCGGTCGCGGTGGCCGAAAGAACGGCGACCTCGCCGCCATCGGGCATGTTGTCGGCGGCCAGCTTGATGATCATGTTGCCGATCAGCGGGTTGGACGAGGGGTTCAGGTGAACCTGACGGCCATCGGGGGCAACGCCGCTGTCCCAGCTTACAACGGTGATGCCGCGCTGCATCGCCTTCTTGAGCGCGGGGACAAGCGCGTCGGTATCGTTGGCCGAAATGGCGATCGCGTCGACCTTCTGGGCGATCAGTGCGTTGATCACCTCGATCTGGCCCTCGGCGGTGGTATCGGTCGGGCCGGTATAGATGATCTCGACATCGCCAAGCTCGTCGGCTGCCTCCTCGGCGCCCTTGGCGGCGGCTTCGAAAAAGCCGATGCCGAGCGCCTTGACGACCAGCGCGATGCGCATGTCCTCGGCGGCGGACGGGGTGGCAAGCAAGGCGGCGGTGGCCACCCCTGCAAGCATTTTACCGATTGATTTCATTGGTGTTCCTCCCTTGAAGATTGTGGGGTCCTGACCCGCGTGGCAGTATCGTTCTCGTCGGCGCCGCATGGCTGGTGCCGCCAGCGGGCGGGATGCGGCGGATCTCATGATGCCCGCTCCTCCGACATCGCCGCAGATGATGTGGCGGCGATCACCAGCCGGATATCCGCCGCCTCGATCATCGCCGCCGAGCGGTCGTCGATGCCTTCGTCGGTGATCAGCGTGTCGATCCGCCCCAGCGGGCACAGCACCAGGCTCGACCGGTTGCGGAACTTGCTCGAATCCGCCATCACGATCAGTTCGTCCGAACGGCCGATCAGCTTCTGTTCGGCCTGGATCAGCAGCGGATCGGCCTCCATTACCCCGAGCCGCCCGATACCGTAGGCACCCAGAAACGCCCGCCGCGCATAGAAGTTCTGCGTCACGTCGTTGTCGAAGGGTGAAAGGATGATGTTCTGCTCGCGATAGATCGCTCCGCCCGGCAGCATCACCGCGTTCTTCGAGTTCTTCAGCAGATGCTCGGCAACCGGAAACGAATTGGTAAAGACCTGAAGCCTGCGTCCGGCCAGCGGATAGACCATCTGAAAGGTCGTCGTTCCGCCGTTGATGATGATTGCCTCGCCATCGGCGCACATCTCGACGGCGGCGCGCGCGATGGCCCGTTTCTGCGCCGTGTGCAGTGTTGCGTTCATGGTGAAGGGGTGGCCGGCAAGGCCGACGAATTGCGGCGGCGCCAGCGCCTCGGCCCCGCCGCGTACGCGGCGCAGCTTTTTTTGCACGTGCAGCGCCGCGATGTCGCGGCGGACCGTCGCTTCCGACGCACCGGTCAGCGCGCAAAGCTCGCCGACGGTCACGACGGGCCGGTCCTGCACCGCCGACAGAATGACAGTGTGACGTTCCGACTCGTGCATTTGTCGCCTCCCTCCAGAAAGGTTGCGTAGAGTTTCGATCATTGTCAATCAAAAACACGCGCCATACGAGGCACTGTCCATATACATGATCGAATATGACTGAAATTGATTGACTTCTGCCGGCCCAATGCCGAACCTGTTGCCGGCCGACAGGCTTTGCCGGAAGCGGGAGGATCACCTACATGCTGAATACGCGCGAAAACAACCGCCTGCGGGATTTGTGGGACGAGGCCGGTACCGCCGGCATGTCCGAATCGGAGCTTCTGCTCTACCGCTCCAACCTGCTTGGCTCCGACAAGCGGATCACCAATTACGGCGGGGGCAATACCTCGGCCAAGGTGATCGAGAAGGATCCGTTGACCGGCGACCCGGTCGAGGTGCTGTGGGTCAAGGGATCGGGCGGCGATATCGGAACCATCGGGATCGATGGGTTCGCGACGCTCTACATGGACAAGCTCCGGGCGCTGAAGGATCTGTATCGCGGCGAGAAATTCGACGACAAAATGGTAGGTTATCTGCCGTTCTGCACCTATAACCTGAACCCGCGCGCCGCCTCCATCGACACGCCTCTGCACGCCTATGTGCCGAAAACCCATGTGGATCACGTCCACCCCGACGCAATCATCGCCATCGCCGCGGCGGAGAACTCCGAGGCGCTCACGCAGGAGATTTTCGGCGGCGAGATCGGCTGGCTGCCGTGGAAGCGCCCCGGGTACGAACTGGGCCTGTGGCTTGAGAAATTCTGCGCCGAGAACCCCGGGGCCAGGGGTGTGGTGCTGGAATCGCACGGGCTGTTCACCTGGGCGGATACGGCGCGGGAATGCTATGAACTGACCCTGGCGACGATCAACCGCGCCATCGCTTGGTTCGAGGACAAGACAGCCGGCAAACCGCCCTTCGGCGGCGCGAAACACCAACCCCTGGCACCCGGGGCGCGCCGCGCCGTGGCGGCGCGCCTGATGCCGGCGGTTCGCGGCATGGTTTCGGCCAGTGTCCACATGGTCGGCCATTTCGACGATCGGGATGCGGTGCTGGAATTTGTCGGCAGCCATGACATGGAGGCGCTTGCGGCGCTTGGCACAAGCTGCCCGGATCATTTCCTGCGCACCAAGATCCGCCCGCTGGTGGTGGATTTCGATCCCGGCAATCCCGATGTCGGTGCGATGCTCGACGGGCTGGCCGCCGCCGTGGCCGCCTATCGCGACGAATACACCGCCTATTACGAGCGCTGCCGGCACGACGACAGCCCGGCGATGCGCGACCCCAACGCGGTGGTCTACCTTGTGCCCGGTGTCGGCATGATCACCTTCGCGCGGGACAAGGCGACGGCGCGTATCGCGGGTGAGTTCTATGTCAACGCGATCAACGTGATGCGGGGCGCATCGGCTGTTTCGGCCTATTGCGGCCTGCCCGAGCAGGAGGCATTCGATATCGAATACTGGCTTCTGGAAGAGGCCAAGCTGCAACGCATGCCGCGGCCGAAATCGCTTGCCGGGCGGGTGGCGCTGATCACCGGCGGCGCGGGCGGCATCGGTTCGGCCACCGCCGGGCGCTACCTTGACGAGGGCGCCTGCGTGGTGTTGGCCGATATCGATGCGGATGCGCTGTCGGCGACGCGGGCGGCGCTTGTGGCGCGCCATTCCGCCGATGTGGTGCGGACCGTTCCGATGGACGTGACCGACGAAAACGCGGTCGCGGCGGCATTCGCCGATGCATCGGTCGAATACGGCGGGCTCGACATTCTGGTCTCGAACGCGGGGATCGCCTCTTCCGCGCCGATCGGTGAGACCACGCTGGATCTGTGGAACCGCAACATGTCGATCCTCTCGACCGGTTATTTCCTCGTATCGCGGGCGGCATTCGCGGTGTTCGGGGCGCAGGGCATCGGCGGCGCGGTCATCTTTGTCGCCTCGAAGAACGGGCTTGCCGCCTCGCCCAACGCCGCGGCCTATTGCACTGCCAAGGCGAGCGAGATTCACCTCGCGCGCTGTCTTGCGCTGGAAGGGGCGCCCGACGGTATCCGCGTCAACGTGGTGAATCCCGACGCGGTGCTGCGCGGCTCGAAGATCTGGACCGGAGAATGGCTCGACCAGCGCGCCGGCACCTATGCCACCGACAAGGAAGGGCTGGAGGAGATGTACCGCCAGCGCTCGCTGCTCAAGCGGTCGGTGCTGCCCGAGGATATCGCCGAGGCGTGCTATTTCTTCGCCTCCGACCGCTCGGCCAAATCCACCGGCAACATCCTCAATGTCGATGCGGGAAACGTCCAGTCGTTCCCGAGATGACGGTATCGGTGTTCGCCGGTGTTCGAGCCGGCTTCCGGACTACTGCTCGCGGAAGGCACGCGACATGCTGTCGGTGATCGGCTTGCTGATATAGGCAGCGAAGGTGCGTGTCCGGGTCTGGATCATGATCTCGGCCGGCATTCCCGGGGTCGGCGCGAAGCCGGGGATGCGCGCCAGTTCCTCGTGCGGCAGCGAAACCCGCGCCAGATAGGTCTCGACCGGTATCCCGTTCTGCGATTCCGCCAGCGAATCCGCCGAGACATAGAACACCTCGCCGAACAGCACCGGTGTTGTCCGCTGGTTCAGAGCGACCAGCCGCACCGTCGCCTTCTGGCCGGCCTTGACGTTGTCGATCTGGTTGCGGGGGATCTGCGCCTCGATGATGAGCGGCGCGTCGGCGGGCAGGATCTCGACGATCGGCTTGCCCGGTTCGATCACCCCGCCCGAGGTGTGGTAATAGAGCTGAACGACCGTGCCCGATACCGGCGAGCGCACGATCGAACGGCCGAGGACATTGCGCGCCTTGCGCGTTTGTTCGGTGATGCTTTCGAGATCCGCCTGAATCGGGCCAAGCTCGTCCAGCGCCGCCTGCCGGTAGGTGGCGCGCGCAAGCTCGGTCTGTTCGCTGTATTTCAGCAGCATCTGGCGGATCTCGGCGACCTCGGCCTCGAGCCGCGCGGTCTGCCCGTCGGCCTCGGCCTGTACCCGGCGGATGGCGTTGAGGTCGGATTTCTGCAACAGCCCCTTTTCGAACAGGGCGGTCTTGTCGCCGAACTCCTCGGCCAGAATCTCGGAGCGCAGCCTGAGCGACTTCAGTTGCGCCGAATAGCCGCTCTCGCGCACCCTGAGCGCCTCGATGTTGCGGTCCATCAGGGCGATGTCCTTGAGCAGCGCGGTGCGCGACACTTCGTAGGCCAGCGCCTGCCCGTCGAGGATCGAGGCGATCTCGGGGTCGTCCGCCTCTTCCACAAGCTCGGGCGAGAATGCGAAATCCTCGTCCTCGCGGTATTCCGCCAGCAGGCGTTCGGCGGTCGCTTTCAGCCGCACCATGCGCAGATGCAGTTCGCGCTCGCTCGCCTCGGCGGCGGTCTGGTCGAGGCTGAGCAGGCGTTCGCCGCCGGTTACCTTCTGGCCCTCGACAACGAAGATCTCGCTGATGATCCCGCCTTCGAGATGCTGCACGATCTTGTTGTTGCCAGTGGCGACGAAACTGCCCTGCGCGATCACCGCCGCCGCCAGCGGGGCGGTGAACGCCCAGACCCCGAAGCCGCCGAAGGCGATCGCCATCAGCGACAGCCCGACGATGGCATGGGTCCGGATCGAACGGGGAACCTCGGCGAACCAGTCGGGTTCGTTGTGAATCGCCACCGCGTTTCTCATTGGGTGCCTCCGTCGATCGATGGCCGGGGGGTGGAGCCGTTCAGCTTGGCAAGGACCGTCTCGCGCGTGCCGAACAGCGCGATCCGCCCGTCGGTGATCAGCATGATCTTGTCGACCACCCCCAGCAGGGCGGGTTTCTGGGTGATGACGATGACGGTGATGCGCCGCTCCCGTGCCCGTTCGAGCGCGCGTGCCAGCGCCTAGTCGCCGGCCACGTCGAGATTCGAGTTCGGCTCGTCGAGAACAAGGAAACTGGGGTTGCCGAAAAAGGCGCGGGCCAGCGCGATGCGCTGCTTCTGTCCGCCCGACAGCGGTGAGCCGTCGGCGGTGACGACGGTCTCGTAGCCCTGCGGCAGGTCGGCGATCATGTTGTGCACGTCGGCCAGTACCGCGGCCTGGTGGATCTGCTCGTCGGTGGCGTCGGCGCGCATGCGGGCGATGTTGTCCTTGATCGTGCCGGGGAAAAGCTGAACGTCCTGCGGCAGGTAGCCGATGTTCTCGCCGAACTGGCGCGGATCCCAGTTGCGGATATCCATCAGATCCAGCCGCACGCTGCCCGATGTCGGCAGGATCGAGCCGACCAGCATCTTGCCCAGCGTCGTCTTGCCGGCGCCCGAATTGCCGATCACCGCCAGCGTGTCGCCGGGCGAGAGAGAGAAGGTGATCCCGTTCAGCACCACCCGCTTGGTGCCGCCGGGCACATAGAGCAGACGTTCGACATCGAGCCGTCCCTCGGGGTTTGGCAGGCGCAGCTTTTCGTACTGGTTGGCGGCCGAACCCAGAAGGGAGCGGATACGCCCCAGCGCGGCGCGGGTCAGCAGGAACGAACTCCAGCCCTCGATCGAGCCTTCGATGGGCGAAAAGGCGCGGCCCGAGATGATTGAGGCCGCGATCACCATGCCGCCGGTGATCTCGCCGTTGATCGCCAGAAAGGCGCCCCAGCCGAGAATGGCGATCTGGGTCAGCAGCCGCACCGCGCGCGAGACCGAGGCGAAGATGACGTTGCGGTCCTGCGCCTGAACCTGGGCGGTCAGCGAGGCGGCGGTATCGCGGCCCCAGATGCGCACTGCCTCGGGGATCATCGCCAGCGCATTGATGATCTGACTGTTGCGCGACATCGAATCGAGGTGCTGGTTGGCCATGGCCTGGGCGATGTTGGCCCGGGCAAAGGGCTTGGCGGTGGCCTTCTGGTTCAGCACGGCGATGATCGTCAGGATGACCGCCGTCACCAGAACGATCATCCCCAGCGACGGATGCACGAGAAAGATCGCGACGATGAACAGCGGTGCGAAGGGGACATCGAGAAAGGCGATCAGCGTGCCCGAGACGAGGAAACTGCGCACCTGCTGCAGATCGCCCAGCGTCTGGTATTCGCGCCCGGTGCCATGCAGCGACGAATAGGCCGCCGCGCTGAGGATCGGCGCGCCGAGCCGGGTCGCGACCTCGACCGCCGTCCGCATCAGGATGAACCGCCGGATCGCATCAAAGATCGACTGGAAGATCACCGCGCCGGCGATGATCACCGTCAGCATGACCAGCGTGTCGAGCGAACGGCTGGTCAGCACCCGGTCGCTGATCTGGAACAGATAGATCGGGATCGACAGCAGCAGGATGTTGGTGGCGAAGGTCAGGATGCCGACGACGATCAGGTTGTTGCGGACCGCCTGGCCGGCCTCGTGCAGGATGCGGTCGTAGCGTGGCGGCGGGGTGCGGCTGTGAAACCTCGACGGCGGCGGTGTGCCGCCACCCGAAGCGTCCCGTGCCCGGACAGGTTCGTTGGCGCGCGCCTCGATCGGGCGGTCGAGCTTTGCCGCAGGCGGTTCGGCCGGGGCGCCGCCGCGGGTGGATCGCGGCGTTCCGGCCGGTTCGGGGGCCGGGTCGATTTCCAGCCGCACATTCGCCCGGGGTTCCGCGATCCCGGCTGTTTCGGCGGCTTGCGCCGTTTCCTTTGCGGGCGCGGGTTCCGGTTCTGTCGGGCGGGGCTCCGCCTCTGGCGCCTCGGGCTGCGCCGGGGCGGCGGCCGCTTCTGCCGGAGGGTCCTGGCGCATCCTGTCGGATTGCGCGGTCTCGCCACCGGCTGCGGGGGGCTCTTTCTCGACATCCATGTTCGCTTGGCCTTCGGTTTGGGTTCCCTGCCCCCCTGATGCGGGCGCCGGTTCGGGAGCGTGGCGGGGCGAGACGGCGGGGCGGTGCCAGTCGATGGCAATCCTGCCGGGGCCCGGTTGTGGGCCCTGCCGGGCGCGGTGCTGCGGGGCGGGCGGGAACCGCGCCGGCACTTTCGGAACGGCGCGGCGAGCGGGTGCCTGCGGCGACGGCGCGTCCTGCAGGGCGGGGCCGAAGACATGGGTCAGCCAATGTGCCATGGATCGCCCCGGTCAGGTGCCCATCGACGCGATCAGGTCGTCCGAATCCACCGCCGGGTGGATCAGGCCGTCCTTCGCGGCGGCGATGCCGGCCATCTGGTCCTCCATGTCGTCCATCAGGAAGGCGATGGCCTCCGAGACGACCTCGGCCTTCTGGTCCATCGTCTCCTTCATCTCGTCGATCAGGCTCGCCTGGTGGATCAGCAGGTCGGAATAGCCCTGTTCGGCGGCCATGATCTTCGAATCGACCCCGGCGTTGATGACCGACGCGCTGTTTACCAGCGCATTCGATCCGGCGATCACCTCGAGCCCGCCCGGCGCCTGACCCTGGACGAAGATATCGTCGCTGTCGCGCAGCCGGATAATCTGTTCGACCACCGAGGTCTGAATCAGGTCCCCGTCGATCCTGAGCACGCGGGCCTGCTCCAGCCCGGCGAGCAGCGGATTTCCCAGCAGCGTATCGCGCAGCGATTCGAGCGTCGCGTCGCCGGCAGACAGGATCGAGGCCAGCGTGTCGCTCATCCCGGCCGAGATATCGGTGCCGATCTTTCCGATATGCGCCTCGTTGACCAGCAGGTTGTCGGGTGCCGGCCCTGCCCCCTGCCCTGCGGCGCCGTCTGCCGGGGCCGGAAGCGGATCGTCCGCCGCCGCGACAAGATCGTCCAGGCCCTGCCCGGCGGGCTTTTCGGCCAGCGGGTGCGCGATACCGGATCCGTCGTCCGCCGCCATGGGCTGTGGCACCCCGTGCAGCAGATCGTCGTCCTCCAGTACCAGGGTCTGTCTGATGCCGTTGTACTGGATCAGGTCGCCGCCGATGAGGATCAGGTCGTACACGACACCGGCAGCAAGAATGCCGGCGGCGTTGATGACGGTGTTGCCGCCCAGCACAAAGGCCGAGGACGCGGCCGAGATCTCCTCGAAGAAGAGGTCCTCGTCGATCACGTCGATGATCTGCTTCACGCTGTGCGAGACAACAAGATCGCCTTCGATATGATCGATCAGCAGCCAGTCGGGGGCGCCGCCGCCGGCCGAGACGGCGCTGGTATACCATTCCGCCGGCGCGCTTTCTTCGCTGATCCCGGCGATCTGGGTGACGGTCGAAGGCAGCGGGATGCCGCCGCCCGCGTCGGTGTTGGAAACCGCCGCAACCTGGTCGATCAGATCGAGCGTGATCCAGCGTCCGCCCACCGCGATATTGGGTGCATCGACCCAGGCGTTGTAGATCGTGGTGTCGTTCACCAGAAGATTGGCCCCGGCGACGATCCTGTGGCCGTCCTCGAAATCGGGGTTGGGAGTGTAGTTTTCCGTAAAGGCCCGCGCCTCGATGGCAGCGGCGGAGATGTCGGAGGATTGGGTCTCGCGCTGGAAATGCTCTGGCAGCAGGTCCTGCCAGTCGGGGGCGGATTCGGCCGCCACGCCATTGACGAACAGCCCGGAAGCCTGCTGGCCGTGCAGGACGACGCTTTCGATCCGGTCGTTCCCTGACGAAACGGGCCGCGCATCGCGCATCGCATCGGCGATGGCCATCGCGTCTTCGAAGCGCAGAATTTCGCCATGGCCGAAGGCCAGATCCGGGGCGACGTGCAGCTTGCCGGCCAGATGAGCGATCTGCTGAAAGCTCTCGGCATGGTCGGCGGAACTGCGGAACGGCCCGTCGCCGATCCTGTCGCTGTCATGAAGCGTTGCCGTCTGGGCGGTGACGGTCAGAACCGAGCCGGGAAACGGGATATGGATGTCGGGAACCGGCCACGAAACCGCCGGCGGCTGGTGCGGAACGATTGCCGGGGAATGGACCGGCGCCGTCGGGGGGGCGATCCATGCCTCGGGAACGGCGATGCCGGGGCCGTCCGGCTCCTCGGGCTCGACCTGCGGATCCCAGGGGGGCAGCGGGGCCTCGAGCGGCGGCAGTGGTTTGGTCCGCGGGCCGTCGTGATCGTGGGCGGGAAGCGGGGTGTAAGGCGCCGACGGATCGAAGCGGCCGATCTTCAGCTCGTGCGGTGCGTCGATCCGGTAATCGACCGTCTTCAGCCCATCCATCTCGGCCTTGCGCCGGAGCGCGGTGAACTCGTCGTAGGTGTCGCGCAGGCGCGCCTTTTCGATGGCGAGGTCAAATAGCCCGATGAAATGTTCGATCGTTTCAGTTGTCCGGTCGGCGATCATGTCAATGCTTCCACTGGGAATTTCTGGATGCCGGTATCATGGCGGGGAATGGTGCCGCCGGCTGGTCCGGGGCCGCGATGGCGGCCCCGGATGGTTATTTGGCGGGTGGCGGATCAGCCGTTGTCGTCCTCGCCGACCAGCGCGGTGCTCATCGAGCCTCCGACCATGGTCATGTCGACCGAGTTTCCGAGGACGTTGGCGCCCATCACGATCGACTGGTTGAAGGCCGAGGTATCGACCACCGCCGCCGCCGAGGCATAGGATTCACCGTTGACGATCCCGTCGTCCCCGTTGCCCGAACCCCAGGACCCGGCATTACCGCCGGCGCCGCCGTCGCCCGAGAAGGCACCGCTGGAGGCGCCGCCATAGGCCGAGCCGCCGGTGCCGTCGCCGGCATTGGCCGTGCCCATCACATCGCCGCTGGTGCCACCCATCGAGGTGGCCTCGCCGCCGGCACCGCCGGTGCCGGAATAGGCCGTGCCCATCGCATCGCCCATGGCCGAGGACGTTGCGTCGTCGTCGGTCGAGGCTGCGCCGCCGTAGCCGGCGATCGCCTCGGCGAGGCTGTCGGTGGTACCGTTGGTATCGGCATCGGTGAACACGTCGGCATAGCCGCCCGCGCCGCCGCTGGAGGTGGCACTGCCGCTGCCGTCGGCCGTCGAACTGGCATCGCTGCTGGAGCTGGACGTGCCGCCCGCACCGCCGGTGCCGGTGGCGGAAACATCCGCCATGGCCGAACCGTCGGCCGTGCCGTCTGCCCAGCCCGAGCTGCCGCCGGTGCCGGTGTTGGCGGCATCGGCCATCGACGAGCCATCGGCCGTGCCGGTCCCGGCGGCGCCGTTGCCACCCGTACCGGTGTTGGTCGAGGCCGAATCGGCGGTTCCATCGGCCATGCTGTCGGCCGCGCCCGATGCGCCGCCCATGCCGGTGTTTGCCGCGTCCGCCATGCCCGAGGCATCGGCGGTACCGTCGGCGTTGCCCGCCGCACCGCCGGTGCTGGTGTTCATCGCGTCGGCCATGCTCGACCCGTCGGTGGTGGCATTGTTGGTACCGCCGGCGCCGCCGGTGCCGCTGGCTGCCGCATCGGCCATGCCCGATCCGTCGGTGGTGGCATTGTTGGTGCCGCCGGCGCCACCGGTGCCGCTTGCCGCCGCATCGGCCGCGCTCGACCCGTCCGTACCGCCGCTGACCGCGCCGCCGAGACCGCCGGTGCTGGTGTTCGAGTTGGTACCGGTGCCGGCCGTGCCGCCCGTGGTGTTGATCTCGGGGTTGCCACCGCCGAGGCCGATGGTCTGCGGCGAGCCGGTGGTATCGGCATTGGCGTCGCCGCCGTTTCCGTCACCGTTGGCGCTGTCGCCGTCGCCGCCCAGGCTGTCGTTGTCGCTGTCGGCGTTGCCGTCGGATTCCGCCTTGGCCACATCGACACTCTTGCCGCCATCGGCATCGCCGTCGGTATCGGCATCGCCTTTGGCCCCGGCAAGCGCCACATCGATGCTGCTGCCGCCGCTGGCATCGCCGTCGGTATCCGCGTCGCCATCGGAATCGGCATCCGCGTAGCCCTTGGCGCTGCCGCCGTCGCTGTCGTTGCTGGTCTTGGCATAGCCATCGGTGCCGGCCTTGGCCCCGCCTTCGGCATCGCCGCCGTCGCCGCTGTCGGAATCGGCGTCGTTCGAGGTTCCGGCCTTGCTGGCGGATTCGCCATCGACACTGCCGCCCTTGCCGCCGTCGCCGTCGGCATCGGCATTGCCGGAGGAGCTGGCGTTCGAGCTTCCGCTGTTGTCGCCGCCATCGCCGCTGTCGCTGTCGACATCGGCATCGCCGTCGACATCGGCACTGGCCCGATCGGAATTGTCGCCGCCGTTGGCGTCGCTGCCGGACTTGCCGCCAAGCGCGCCGGACAGGCCGAGACCCGCGCCAAGCGCGCTGGTATCGCCGGAATCGCCGCCCTGGCCGTCGCTGCTGTTCTCGGCATCGACAATTGTCTTGGTCTCGTTGTCGAGATCCGAGCTGCCGCCCTTGCCGCCATCGGCATGGGAATCGGTCTCGGCATCGGAATCGTGCCTGGCCTCGACATCGCTGTCGACATCGCCCGAACCGCCCGCCTTGCCGCCGTCGGCATCGGCATTGGCGTCGCCGCTCTTGCCGCCAAAGGCCGCCGCGATCCCGCCGAGCCCGTTGGCGCCCTCGGCGTCGCCGCCGATCGACTTGCCGCCGTCACCCGAGGCGCCGCCGCCTGCCCCGGCCTGAATGCCCTCGGCCGCGCTGGCGGTACCGCCGTAGGCACTGCCGTTCTGCTGGAAGTCGGCGTTGTTGCTTACCGTCGGGTTTTCGAGATTGTCGTTGTCCTGCAACCAGGCCGACTGGTTGTTGACCGACAGGAAATCGTTGCCCGCGCCGCTTAGGCCGCCCGAGACATCGGTGTTCTCGCCGACATGGATATCGTCGCCGGGATCATAGGCCATGTCGCCGCCCGAGGTCACATCGTCGCCCGGGTCGTAGTCGAGATCGCGCCCCGCCGTCAGGGCGTCGTTCATCGACCCGCCCTTGGAGATGTCGATATCCACCATGTCGTCGTCGCGCGGGATCCACTCGCCTTCGCCGAAGTCGATGTTGATCTCGTTGCCGTTCTCGACGGTATTGGTGTTGTCAGCGGACTGTTTCTGCTTCTGGTCCTGATCCTGTCCCTGGTCCTGACCCTGCCCCTGATCCTGACCCTGGCCCTGATCGTTCTGGACGTTGGTGTCCTGATCCTGCTGCTGCTGTTGCTGCTGGGCGTCTACATCGGCCTCCTTGATGGCGATGTCGCCAATGTCTACATCGGCGTTCAGCGTGTCGATCTGAGCCTGACCGATGGCGATCGCGTCGGCGTCGGCGCTGGCACGCGGGTCGCCGGCTGCATGCATGTTGTTGTTGCGATTACTGGACATGGAAGGTTCCTTCGGTGTCTGGCGCCCGGAACTGCCATTCATCTGTAAAGCAGCATACGGGCACAATTGATCCGTTTCCCGCACCATTGGAATTGGCGGGGAATTTTAAATTGCCTGAAATTTGAGCTTCTGTTTCTCCGCGCACCCCCTTTCGCGTGAATTTCAATTCCCGTCGGGAAGGCGGCGCATTCTGATCTTGCGAGTCGTGAAGGCGTCGTTTCCCTGATAAAAAAGGTGACAGAGCCGTCTTCGCCTGCATATCTGGCGAATGGTTCTAGTAACCCTCGAACGGCGAATTAACCTAGGTAAACAAGGGCTTTCGCGAAACCGCGTGATAATGGGCAAGTGCGAAAGGCCGGAAAAATGCACGCATAGGTTGCGTAACGGATTGTCTGAAACCGGGCGAACCTGATCTATCGGCTAGGCTTGAAGGTCCGGATGCAGCGTATCGGAAGCTGAAACAATCATCTGTATAGTGTGAAATTGGCGTGAAACCTGCACTGTATCGAGAGGTTTGTGTTGGAGTCACAGGGAATTTTCCGTAAGGTTAACGAGTGCCGAATCCTGCCCAAGCGGTGTGGAAACCTGCCCAAATGGGTGTGTGTGAGAGGACTGCCGGCGAAACCGAGAGGTTTCCGGCGGGCCGAAGGAGGGTGTTGTGTTTGCCTGTATGTTGTCCGTGTGCGGAGCCTCGACCGAACCAGGAGCGGGGAGGGTCGGTCCTGGCGTGCCGGTGTTCTGCCGGTATAGATCGGGTTCTATTGATTTGCCGCGATATTCGGAATTGAAATCCGTTGCGCTCTGCTCCCCGACCCCCGCCCGCTTGGGTATTGGAGGATAAAATGTACCGGCATGAAAGCCAGTTCGAGACGGTTTCCGCGCTGGAACTCGGGGCCTCGCCTTTTGAAGTGGTCGTGGTCGGGAACGGAATGCACTACAGCGCGCAGACCTGCGGGCATATCCAGACCGAATTCCATGTCAGATGTATCAGAATTGGCGATATCGACCGGATTTCCGCCGCGATCGGCGACGGTGCCGAGCGCCTGCGCCTGCTGATCGTCGATCAGAAATTCTCCGACGACCTGTTGTTCCGGCCCGAAACGTACCGCGCGGCGACCGGTCCGGCGCCGCTGGCGCTGGCCTATCGCGATGCCGGGCTGGCTGGCGATTTCCTGAAGCGCTGGCGCAAGGCTGCGGCCGGGCCGATCGGGTTTCTGCCGACGCAGGTTTCGGTCGATGTCTGGCTGTCGACGATGCGCCTGCTGCTGAACCGGCATCTGGTTCTGCCGGTCGAGCTGCTGTCGCGGGACGCGGCGGCCGGGATCGCGGGGGAAGGCCCGCCCGGCCGCCCGGAGCCCGCCCCGCGCCCCGCACCGGCGCTTCAGAAGCTCTACGATCTTACCGGGCGCGAACGCGAGGTGCTTGGCCTGATCGCGCGCGGCGAAAGCAACAAGCGCATCGCCTCGAACCTCGACATCACCGAACACACGGTGAAGCTGCATGTGCACAACCTGGTCAAGAAGCTCGGCGTGCCCAACCGGACAGCGGCGGCCAGCCTCTTTGTGGAGGTCTCGCGATGACGCGCCTTGGGAGTACCGCCTGAATGGCCGGGGTTCCGGCCGTCTTCGACCGGTTGCTGCTGCTGACCGGCCGGTTGAACTATGTCTGGACCAATACCGAAAGCGTGCTGATTCACGTCATGGCCGGGCTTCTGGGCACCGACAAGGAGCGCGCCGTCGTCGTCTTCCTGACGCTCAACACCACCCGGGCGCGCATCGATCTGGTGGAGCGGCTGGCCAAGCTGGATACCTGCCCCGAGCCGGCGCGCGATGCCATCCTCGATTGCACGCAGCGCCTTGTGCGGCTGTCGCATGTCCGCAACCGCTACAACCATTGCATCTATTCCTTCGATACCGAAAGCGGCAGCGCGCGCACCATCCTCATGCGCATTGCCGACCGCAAGACCGATATCAGGCTGGGCAGGAGCGATGCCATCGACGACGACGAGGTTCAGAAGATCGAGGAAACCATCGACAGGCTTGCCGCGATCAACGCCGATCTCTGGGCGCTGATAAAGAGGTTTGCCTATCCGGTCTGATCGGGCACAACCTGAACTTGGCGATACCGGAGACGGGAGGAGACAGGATGACGGCGAAATTTTCCATCGGCGATCACGTGACATGGAATTCCGAGGCCGGCATGGTCTCGGGCATAATTATCGCCGTCCACACCTCGGATTTCGATTACAAGGGATACACCCACCACGCTTCGGAAGCCGATCCGCAATACGAGATCAGAAGCGACAGGACCGATCACGTCGCGGCGCACAGGGGCGGTGTGCTCAGGCGGGTGTGAGGGCGGGCATGGTTCTGCCCTGGCTGACCATAGGTCATTCGAACCGGAGCGCCGGGGATTTCGCCGGTCTTCTGCAAGCTGCCGGCGCGCAGAAGGTGATCGACGTGCGAACCGTGCCACGATCGCGGGCCAATCCGCAGTTCAACACCGACACGCTGCCCGATACTCTTCTGTCCCACGGGATCGGCTACGAGCATCGGGCGGCGCTCGGCGGTTTGCGCGGCAGATCGCGCGAGGTGCCGCGCGAGGTCAACGGATTCTGGGAAAACGACAGCTTTCACAATTATGCCGATTATGCGCTGAGCATGCCGTTCCGCGAGGCGCTTGACGCGCTGATCGGCGAAGGCCGCCAGCGCCGGCTGGCACTCATGTGCGCCGAGGCGGTCTGGTGGCGCTGCCACCGCCGCATCATTGCCGACTATCTGATCGCGCGCGGCGATGAGGTCTTTCACATCATGGGCGAGGGGCGGCTGGAGCCGGCCCGGCTGACCGCGGGTGCCATCGTGCGGCCCGATCTTTCGGTGGTCTATCCGTCGCCGCCAGGCTAGCGCAGTTCCTTCTGAACGTAATGCACCCGCACCGATGCCGGGCTCATCCCATAGGCCCTGGCGAAGTGGGCATAGAACTGCGTGAGCGACGAGAACCCTGCTTCCTCGGCGACCTGGGCGATCGGAAGGGTGCTTTCGATCAGCAGGGCGCGGGCGCGCATCAGCCGCATGCGGATGACGAATTTCTTGATCGGCATGCGCATGACCCGCGAGAACAGCGATGTGGCATAGTTTTCATGGAACCCGATCACGGCGGCCACATCGGCGTTGTGGATCGGCCGTTCGAGATTTTCGAGGATGAACCGCGTCATGTCCACCACCTGCCGGATATGGGCCGAGCTGAGCTGCCGCACGCCGCTGTCGCCCTCTACCCCCGGCGCGTGGAGCAAGGTCAGCGGATAGAGCAGCATGCGGCGGAAAAGCGCGTTCAGTTCCATCTTCACCACTTCGGTGCGCTCGAACTCTCCCGACCGGTAATCGGCATACCAGCGGTCGAGTTGCGCGATGCCGACCAGCGCCGGTGCCGCCCTGACGAATGCGGCGGACATCAGCAGAAGCTGTAGCTGCGCGATATGCGGCATCAGCAGGAACATGTCGGCAGGCAGGTAGATGTTGCTCAGGCGCGGCCGGGCAGCACCCCGTTGGTTGACTTCGAGAAGCTGGTGCGGAACCCCGGCCCAGAAGAGGACGAAGGTTTCGGGCGGTACCGAAATGCGGGTTCCGTTGAAGTCGTAGACCATCTCGGCCGCCTCGCAGAAATTGCATTCCACATGGCCGTGCCAGTGCGGCATGTCCATGACCTGCGGTGTGAACTGCCGCAGCCCGAACCGGCCGAAGGCGGCGGTGCGCGAATAGAAGCGCCGCTCGTGTTTCGGCAGGTCCGCCGTTACCGGCGATGCCTCTTGCCGTATCGTCATCGACAAACTCGCAATCTTAGAAACCCGGAAAACATACAACCATTTCGACATTGCTGAAAAGTGCCGATGCGCGCCAGTGTCTGCGGACCGGTGCCGGCGGGCGCGACCTTGGGAGAGGTGGCGAGCCGCTCGCGGCATCCGGCACCTGAACGAACGCCTTGTGCGTCATGGGAGGATAAATTGAACGATCTGATGCGCGGTGCCTCCGTGGCTTCTCTTCTGCTGACCGTATCGACAGGCGCGCTCAACGCGCAGATGGTCGATCCGCAGCCGGTTCCAGAACCGCCCGCCTTCGCGGGCCAGGGCGAGCCGGTTTTTGTCGACAGGTCAGACATTTACGAATTCAGGGCGCTGGAATCCTATTCCGAACCCGACTGGATGACGGAGAAATACGTCGATACCGGCAAGCTGCCGCCGGTGGCCGAGCGCCTGCCGAAGGAGCCGCTGGTCTACAACGTCGCCAACATGCCCGACGGTGCGGGAATCTACGGGGATGTCCTGCGCCACGTCATCGGCGGCCGCCCCGAGGGGTGGATCTATATCGGCGGCCAGTCGCAGGGCTGGGGCGGGATCGACATCGCCATGTCCGAGTGCCTGACCCGCACCGGACCGCTCTTCATGGTGAAACCCGAAGATCTGGAACCGATGCCCAACCTCGCCAAGTCGTGGGAATGGTCGGACGACGGGATGAGCCTGACGGTGCACCTGATCGAAGGGGCGAAGTGGTCCGACGGCGATCCGTTCGACATCGAGGATATCCTGTTCTACTGGAACGATCACATCATGTTCCCCAACCTGACGCCGCTCAACGGGGCGACGCAGGCGAGCTTCGGCGAGGGGACGACGCTGGAAGCGGTGGACGATTATACCTTCCGCTTCAACTTCACCACGCCCTTCCCCGGGCAGGTGCTTTACAATATGGCCTACGGCAACTTCTGCCCCGGCCCGTCGCATATCCTGAAACCCGAGCATCCGAACTATTCCGACAATACGGTCGAGGAGTATCTCAATGCCTTCCCGCCGGAATATCTGAACATTCCGGTGATGGGGGCCTGGGTGCCGGTCGAGTACCGCTCGGACGATATCATCGTGCTGCGGCGCAACCCCTACTACTGGAAGGTCGACAGCGAAGGCCATCAGCTTCCCTATCTCGACGAGACACAGTTCCGCCTGTCGACATGGGCGGATCGCGACGTGCAGGCGGTTGCCGGCACCGGCGATATCTCGAATCTCGAACAGCCGGAGAACTTTGTCGAAAGCCTGAAGCGCTCGGCCGATCCGAACGCGCCGGCGCGGCTGGAATTCGGCCCGCGGGTCATCGGCTATTCGCTGTGGCCAAACCTTTCGGCCAACGGCTGGGGTCATCCGGACGAGCGCGCGCAGGCCATTCGCGAGCTCAACCGCAACCTCGACTTCCGCAAGGCCGTCAGCTACGGGCTCGACCGGCAGCGGCTGGGCAATTCGCTGGTCAAGGGGCCGTTCACTGCGATCTACCCGGGCGGGCTCTATGCCGGCACGTCCTATTACGATGCGGACAGCACGGTCTATTACCCCTATTCGGTCGAAACCGCGAAGGCCTATCTGGAAAAGGCGGGTCTTGTCGATGCCGACGGCAACGGCTTCGTCAACTTTCCCGAAGGCGTGGCCGGCGGTCAGGACGTGACCATCACCCTGCTGACCACATCGGATTATTCGACCGACAAGAACGTTACCGAAGGCGTGGTGGCGATGATGGAACGGATCGGACTCAAGGTGGTGCCGAATCTGGTCACCGGCACCGACCGCGACTCGATCATGTATGCCGGCGAGTGGGACTGGATGACCTATCGCAATCCGAACTCGCTTGTTTCGGTGGTGCAGAACACGCCGGAACTGGCGCCGGTGGGGCCGCGCACTTCGCGCAACCACTTCGCCAACGCTGCCGGCGAGCTTGACCTGTTGCCGTTCGAGCAGGAGCTTGCGGACACCATCAACGCCTTCATCGAAAGCCGCGATGCCGACGAGCGGACGGAACTGATGAAGACCTATCAGAAGCTCTATACCGAGAATCTGTTCAACATCGGCCTGACCCAGTATCCGGGTGCGCTGATCATCAACAAGCGCTTCGCCAACG
>NZ_JBKEAE010000015.1:0-24060 GCF_047971885.1 Tropicimonas sp.
GCGATATTGCGGATAACAATTTGTTATATATACATAATAATAGGTGCGCCACGTCTGACGCTATTCAGGTATCAAGAGATCGTTTCGCTTGAAAAAGACAGCAATCGCATGTATACAATGAAAATCGAAACAATTCGATACCTCAGGCAAGCGCTTTGCAATCCCGGTATTTCGGAGCGGGTGTCGTGGTGTGGAACGTGTGCTGCGATCCGGTGATCGCCCGGAGGGCGGGTGCGTGGTGCCCTGCCGCGAATGCGGGTACCGGACCGGCGGGATTGGGAATGAAACGGTACAAGTGGAGGAGAAAGCAATGATCTCAACACGCAAGAGCCTTGCCGCGACGGGTGCGGTTTGCGCCATGGCGCTGGCGTCCGGTGCGGCGGCACAGCAACTCGACGTCTGGACGCTGAACTTTTCGTCCGACGCGAACAACGACGCGCTGGAATCGATCGCCGAGGAGTTCGAGGCGGCAAATCCCGGTGTCGATGTTGTCTTTACACAGCGCGGGGTCGATGAACACAAGACCGCCCTGCGGGTGTCGGCGGGTTCGAATACCGGGCCGGATATCTTCTTTTCCTGGGCCGGGCTCGGTCTGGGCGGCGAATACGTCAACGCCGGCATGTCGCTGCCGCTCGACGGCTATTACGAGGAATACGGCTGGTCGGACACGCTGCTGCCCTCGGCGGCGGCCTTTGCCGATGTCTACGAAGGCGGCAAGCATGGCGTGCCCTACACCTTCAAGGGCGAGGCCGTCTATTACAACAAGGCGCTGTTCGAACAGGCCGGCATCGCCGGGGAACCTGCGACCTATGACGAGCTTCTGGCGGCGGCGGAGAAGCTGAAGGAAAACGGCACCCCGGCCTTTACCTTCGGCGGAACCGTCAACTGGCACCTCATGCGCCTGATGGACGAACTGCTCGAAACGACCTGCGGCGCCGAGGTGCACGAGCAGCTTGTCGCCATGGAGGCGAACTGGGGCGAGACGGAATGTGCCGTCCAGGCTTTTGGCGAGATGCAGAAATGGGCGGACAACTACATTCTGAAACCGTTCATGGGCATCGACCAGCAGCAATCGTTCAACCTGTTCATCGCCAATCGGGCGGCGATGATGCTGGAGGGCAACTGGCTGGTGCAGCAGATCGCGGAAGCGCGGGATCTGGCCGATTTCGGCATCTTCCCGTTCCCGACCGGAACCGGCCGCCTCTATGGTTTTGCCGAATACCACTACATCGCCAGCAACTCCGATACGCCGGATCTGGCGGCGAAGTTCCTCGATTTCTTCAACTCGACTGATGTCCAGCAGCGCTATCTGGGTACCTTCGCCTCGAACTCGGTCAATGCCGAGGTCGTGTACGACGACATCCGCCCGCTTGACGCCGAGTGGAACGAAATCTTCGCCGAATACCAGCAGATGTTCGTCAATCGCGATCAGGGTTTCCCGGGTAATATCGTTCCCGAGTACTTCCGGGTCATCAACCAGGTGGCGACAGACGAGATGACGCCGCAGCAGGCCGCCGAGGCGCTGCAGACGTTCATCGACAACAACCGCTGATATCCCGGCGGACCGGGAAGGCCGGGCCGCGCGGGCGGTATCTCCGGCCTTCCCCGACCTCAGAAAATTGCGGGTGTGACATGAGTGCTCTCTTCCGGAAGATGGGTGACCAGCCATGGCTGTTTCTGGCGCCGGCGCTGGTAATCTACTGCATCTTCGCCATATGGCCGATGATCGACGTTACGATGATGAGCTTCCAGAAATGGAACGGGCTCGACCCCGAACGTCCCTTTGTCGGGCTGTCGAACTACAATTACATCCTCCGGCACGATCCGGTCTTCTGGACGGCGTTCGGCAACACGGTGCTGTGGACGCTGCTTTCGCTGGTGTTCCCGCCGATGATCGGCCTGGCGCTGGCGATCGGCCTCAACCGCGAAATCGTAGGCCGCGCGACACTGCGGGCGATCTACTACCTGCCGGTCATCATCGCGCCGATCGCCGTGGCCACCATGTGGCGCTGGATGTACGATCCGTTCTTCGGCCTGTTCGCGCAGTTGCTGGCCAATGCGGGGCTGGCGCAATACACCCCCGATTTCCTCGGTGACAAGGATATCGCGCTCTACTCGGTCTTTGTCGCCCATGTCTGGCAGCAGGTCGGGTTTTCCATGGTCCTGTTCCTTGCCGGTCTGCAGGGGGTGGACAAGTCGCTGGTCGAAGCGGCGCAACTCGACGGGGCGGGGCGCTGGCACCTGTTCAAGTTCGTCACCCTGCCGGCGCTGATGCCGACGCTGACCATCGTGCTCGTGCTGTCGCTGATACATTCGCTCAAGGCCTTCGACATCGTCTATGGCCTGACCGGCGGCGGGCCGGCCGAGTCGACGCAGATGCTCGCGCTCTGGGCCTTCACCCAATCCATGCAGGTGTTCGATTTCGGGCGCGGCGGGGCGATCTCGGTGGTGTTGCTGATCGTGACCATCGCAATTGTGGTGCCCTACATGCGCTGGTCGCAGAAACGGGAGATTCAGGGATGAGAGATCAGCTTCGTGCAATGAGGAAGGACCCCGTCCTCCTGGTGCTGTGGATCGCACTGGTGATTTTCGCCGCGATCTGGATTGCACCCTGTGTGTTCATCGTCTTCACCTCGCTGAAATCGGTGAGCGAAGTGATGTCGTCCGGCGCCTTCTCGCCCCCGGCCGATCCGTTGCCGCAGAACTATGTCTCGGCATGGGATCGCGGCGGTTTCAGCCGGGCCTTCTTCAACTCGGCGCTGGTCAGCGTGGTGAAGGTGCCGCTCGGTCTCGCGCTTTCGGCGGTGGCCGCCTATGCGCTGGCGCGGATGAGGAACCGCTACAACAAGGGGCTGTTCCTGTTCTTCCTGTTCGGCACGATGATCCCCTTCCAGGTGATGCTCGCGCCGCTGTTCACGCTGGTCAACAGCTTCGGGCTGATCGACACCTATGTCGGGCTGCTGCTGCCTTACCTTGCCTTTGGCGTGCCGTTCCAGGTGTTCATCCTGCACAGTTTCTTCCGTGCGGTGCCCAAGGAGATGTCGGAAGCGGCGCTGATCGACGGGGCGACCCATTTCACCACCTTCCGGCGCATCTTCCTGCCGGTGATGGTGCCGATCCTGGCTGCGCTGTTCATCATCGACTTCGTGTCGACGTGGAACGAATTCGCCATGGCGCTGGTGATCATGCAGGACAAGTCGATGTGGACATTGCCGCTGGGGCTGATGTCGTTCCAGGGGCAGTTCTCCAACGATTACGGCCAGCTCAACGCGGCCATCGTGATCACCGTGCTTCCGGCGGTGATCGTTTACCTGATCTTCCAACGCTACTTCGTGTCCGGCCTTGCCGCCGGCGCGGTCAAGGGATGACGAGAGGCCAGCCGTGACTTCATCAACTGTCGAAAAATGGGACATCTTCGAGGCCGCTTTTCCCGGACCGGCCGAAGGCAACCCCTATCTGGACGTGTCGTTCGACGCGATCTTCAAACACCGGGAACGCACCATCCGCGTGCCGGGCTTCTATGACGGCAACGGAACCTACCGGCTGCGCTTCATGCCCGAGGCCGAGGGTGAGTGGACGTTCGAGACACGTTCGGAAACCCCGGCGCTGAACGGCCAGACCGGGGGCTTCACCGCGAGCGCACCCTCCGGGGGCAACCACGGGCCGGTGCGGGTACGCAACAGGTTCCACTTCGCCCATGCCGACGGTACGCCCTTTCTCTCCTTCGGCACGACCTGTTACGCCTGGACCCACCAGCCTCTGGCCGAGCAGGAAAAGACCCTCGCCACGCTGGCCGAGACCGGGTTCAACAAGATCCGCATGGGAATCTTTCCCAAGGACTACCCCTACAACACCAACGAACCGCTGTTCGACATCTACGAAACGGTCGGTGGCAGGCGCGATTTCGACCGCCCGAACTACGAGGCGTTCCGCCACTTCGAGTCTCAGATCGGACGGCTGCGCGACATGGGGATCGAGGCCGACGTGATCATGTTCCACCCCTATGACCGCTGGGGGTACTGCGACATGTCGCAGGAGCAGGACTATCGCTATGTCGCCTATATCGCCGCCCGCTTCGCGGCCTACCGGAACCTGTGGTGGGCGCTGGCGAACGAATACGACTTCCTGCTCGATACCAAGCCGATGGAACGCTGGGACCGCTTCTTCCAGATACTCGAGGAAGAGGACCCCTATCGCCATCTGAAGTCTATCCACAACGGCGCCGCCGATGCCAATTACGACCACCGCAAGCCCTGGGTCACCCATACCTGCATCCAGAACCCCGATGTGAAGCGCACCCAGGAATGGCGCGACACATGGGGCAAGCCGGTGGTCAACGACGAGCCGGAATACGAGGGTGACATCATCCAGTGCTGGGGCAACATATCCGCCCGCGAACTGGTCCATCGCTTCTGGGTGACGATGATGCGCGGCGGCTATGCCGGGCATGGCGAGACCTATTCCAACCCCGATGACCTGATCTGGTGGGCCAAGGGCGGCGTGCTGCACGGCGAGGCATGGAAGCGCCTGAAGTGGATGCGCGAATTGCTGGAGCAGGATGTCGCTAACGGCCTTGAGCCGCTCGGGCCCGAACGGGAATGGCCGTGGCACCGGGTGTCGGGCGCGGCCGACGGCGATGTCAGGTACATCTATTTCGGCGAGCATCAGCCGGTGATCTGGACGCTCGGCCTGCCGAAGGTGGACGGCGATTACGCACTGGACCTGATCGACCCGTGGGAGATGACCGTCACGCCGCTGAAGAAAGCCGCCGCGCCCGAGAACCATCCCGTCCGCCATGGCGAGATCGTCCGGCCGCGCGATCCGGACGCGGCCTTCGCGGTCGAACTGCCCGGGCGCCCCTATCTTGCCATTCGTTGCCGTAAAGTGAGGTAAGCCATGACCGAAGTGTTGGTACGGGACCTGAAGAAAGCCTATGGAGGCGTCGAGGTCATTCACGGAATCGATGTCGATATCCGGTCGGGTGAGTTTGTCGTTCTGGTCGGTCCGTCGGGATGCGGGAAATCGACCCTGCTGCGGATGATCGCCGGGCTGGAGGAGATCACCTCGGGCACCGCCAGTATCGACGGGCGAGTGGTGAACGATGTCGCACCCAAGGATCGCGATATCGCGATGGTGTTCCAGAACTACGCGCTCTATCCCCAGATGACGGTGGCCCAGAACATGGGGTTCGCGCTGGAACTTGCCGGCCGGACGAAGCCCGAGATCGAGCGCAAGGTGCAGGAGGTCGCGGGAATTCTCGGTCTCGAGGCGCTGCTCGACCGCAAGCCGGCCAACCTGTCGGGCGGCCAGCGCCAGCGCGTTGCGATGGGCCGTGCCATCGTCCGCGATCCCAAGGTGTTCCTGTTCGACGAGCCGCTGTCGAACCTCGACGCGAAACTGCGCGTGCAGATGCGGGCCGAGATCAAGGCGCTGCATGCGCGGCTCGGCAGTACGATCATCTACGTCACTCACGATCAGGTCGAGGCGATGACGCTGGCCGACAAGATCGTGGTTCTGAACGGCGGCAACATCGAGCAGATCGGTGCGCCGCTTGAACTCTACGACCGTCCGGCCAATACCTTTGTCGCCGGCTTCCTCGGATCTCCGGCGATGAATTTCTTCAGGGCACGGGTCGCCGGGGGGATCATGACGCTGGCCAACGGAAACAGCCTGCCGGTGCCCCAGGGCCACCCGGTCGCGGACGGCAGCACGGTCGTCCTCGGCATCCGTCCCGAAGATCTGGTGCCGGCCGCGGACGGCCCGATCGCCGGCGAGGTTGTCCTGGTGGAGCCGACCGGATCGGAAACGGTCATCGCCGTGACCGTCGGCGGCGAGCCGGCAACGGTTGTCACGCACGAACGGTTCGGAGCGGCCACCGGAACCGCGCTGCAGCTTGCGGCGCGGCCGGATCGCATCCACCTGTTCGACGAAAACGGCGTGGCGATGCGATAGGCGTGGCGGCCGGCGGTCTCCGGCTCAGGGCCGGATCCGCCAGCCGGTGCGGAAGATGGCGCGGATCACCGCCAGGCAAACAAACAGGAAGACCGCGATCGCCGCGACCGAAATGCCGACCGGAACGTCGGCCACGCCGAAAAACGACCAGCGAAACCCCGAGATCAGGTAGAGTACCGGGTTGAAATAGGTTACCGCCTGCCAGCCCTCGGGCAGCATCGACACCGAATAGAAAGCCCCGCCGAGAAAGACCAGCGGTGTGACGACAAGAAGCGGGATAAGCTGCAACTGCTCGAAATTCCGCGCCCAGATGCCGATGATGAAACCGAACAGCGCAAAGCTGATCGCCGTCAGCAGCAGGAAAGCGACCATCCACACCGGATGCGCGATACGCAGTTCGACAAAGAAACTGGCGGTGAGAAGGATGATCGCCGCGATCATCAGCGCCTTGGTCGCCGCCGCGCCGACATATCCGATCACGATCTCGATGAAGGACAGCGGCGCCGAGAGCAGTTCATAGATCGTGCCGATGAACTTGGGCATGTAGATGCCGAACGAGGCGTTGGCGACCGATTGCTGAAGCAGCGTCAGCATGACCAGCCCGGGCACGATGAAGGCGCCGTAGGCGATGCCCTCGACCGTGTCGATACGCCCGCCGATCGCCGAACCGAACACGACGAAATAGAGCACCGTCGACAGGACCGGCGAGACGATGGACTGCCAGATGGTGCGGAAGGTCCGGTTCATCTCGAACCGGTAGATCGACCCGATGGCGCGCCAGTTCATGCCGCATCCTCGCGCCCGTCTCCGACCAGCTTGAGGAAGACATCCTCGAGCGAGCTTTGCCGCGTCGACAGATCCCTGAGGCTCAGCCCGGCGGCGGCGATATCGCCCATCAGCCGGGTGATGCCGGTCCGTTCGGCGTGCGAATCGAATTCGTAGGTCAGGCGCAGCCCGTCGCCGGCCAGCGACAGCCCGTAACCGGCGAGGCTGTCGGGAACGGCGGCCAGCGGCTCGCCCAGTTCCAGCACCAGTTCCTTGCGGCCAAGCTGGTGCAGCAGCCTGACCTTTTCCTCGACCAGCAGCAGCCGGCCGTGGTCGATCACGCCGATCCGGTCGGCCATTTCCTCGGCCTCCTCGATGTAATGGGTGGTCAGGATGATGGTCACGCCCTCGGCGCGCAATTCGCGTACCAGCGCCCACATCTCCTTGCGCAGCGTCACGTCGACGCCCGCGGTGGGCTCGTCGAGAAACAGCACGCGCGGCTGGTGCGACAACGCCTTGGCGATCAGCACGCGGCGCTTCATTCCGCCCGAAAGCTCGTTGTTGCGGTTGTTCCGCTTTTCCCACAGCGACAGCGCGCGCAGCACCCTTTCGATATAGGCGTCGTCGGGCGGGCTGCCGAACAGCCCGCGCGAGAAGTTCACCGTGTTGATGACCCTCTCGAACGGCTCGATGGTGATTTCCTGCGGCACCAGACCGATCAGGCCGCGTGCGGCGCGAAAATCGCTCCGGATGTCATGGCCGCCGACGGTAACGGTGCCCGCGCTCGGGTTGACCAGCCCGCACACCGCCGAGATGAGCGTCGTCTTGCCGGCGCCGTTCGGCCCGAGCAGGGCGAGGATCTCGCCTTCTTCGATGTCGAGGTCGATCCCCTTCAGGGCCTCGAACCCGTCGGCATAGGTCTTTGCGAGGTTTCGTATCGAAATGACGGCCGCCATGCGCGGACCTCCTGATTGCGCAACCGGTCCCTGGCCCGATTGCCGCCGCGCGCCAAGATATCGCTTGTGCGGCGGGGTTGAAACCAGTCGGCCCGGCAGTATGCCGGGCTCGTCGGGCGATTGCCGGTTGTCCGGGCTCAGCGCCGGCGGTCGCGGCGCGAGGACATCGGCTGGAAAGCCACGCCCACATGCGCCTCGCAATAGGGCTTGCCCTGCTGGACCGGCAGGCCGCAGAACCAGAAATCGTCGGTCGCCGGATCGCCGATCGGCCATTTGCCGGTGCGTGCGGGCAGGTCCATCAGCGTCAGCTTGCGTGCCGTCTTCTCGACCTCGCGTACCGAGGCGAGCGCCTCGGGGCTGATCTCGTTGGCTGACGGCTGCGGCGGCAACGGCTGGCCGGCGGGAATGATCTGGCGGCGCGGCGGCGGCGTTTCAGCCGGCTCCTCGCCCGCCGGTGTGGCCTGTGGCGCGGCGGCGCCATTCGGCGTGCGTGCGCCGTCTGTCCGCTCGGCGAGCTTTTCCGCCTCGGTTTCGGCCGCGGGCTTGTCGGCCGCACCCGCGCCGTTGCGGTTCGAAAGACCCAGCCGGTGTACCTTGCCGATGACCGCGTTGCGGGTCACGCCGCCCAGTTCCTTGGCAATCTGGCTCGCGCTCTGGCCTTCGCCCCACATCTTCTTCAGGATCTCGACGCGCTCTTCGGTCCAGGACATTTGCCGGCATCTCCAAATGGAAAAAGAGCGCCTCCGGCAAGCAGATTGCCGGCGCCGCCCTTACGTTCAGGTCCCGCCTATACTATGGCGTGACCAACGGGGTTACAAGCGACCCGGCGGGATTCGCGCAAGGGAGCCGAGGCATGGCGGAAATCACGGGCATGGGCGAACGCCGCTTCGGGCGCATCAACTGGCTTGGCCTGCGAACCCTGATCTGGCGCGAGGTGCGGCGGTTCGCAACCGTCTGGTTGCAGACCATCGTCGCCCCGCTGGTCACCGCCGGGCTGTTTCTGGCGATCTTCTCGATCGCCATCGGTCCCGGCCGGGGCGAGGTGCTGGGCTTTCCCTTCCTGAGCTTCATCGCCCCCGGGATCCTGACCATGACGGTGATCCAGAACGCGTTTGCCAACACCTCTTCGTCCATCCTCGTCGCCAAGGTGCAGGGCAATATCGTCGATACCCTGATGCCGCCGCTTTCGGCCGGCGAACTGGCGGCCGGCTATATCGCGGGCGGCGTGGCGCGCGGGCTGTCCGTGGCACTGCCGATCGGGCTGCTCATGATGCCGGTCCTCGGCATTTCGGTGCGGTCGCCGCTGCTGGCGCTTCTGTTCGTGGTGCTCGGTGCCGCGCTGATGGCCGCTCTCGGCGCGCTGGCGGGGATCTTTTCCAACAAGTTCGATCAGGTCGCGGCGATCTCGAATTTCATCGTCACGCCGCTTTCGTTCCTGTCGGGCACCTTCTATTCGGTCGATGCGGTGCCGCCGCGCATGCAGGCGATGCTGCACTGGAATCCGATCTTCTATCTGATCGACGGGGTGCGCTACGGCGTTCTGGGTGTTTCGGATTCCCCGGTCTGGCTGGGGCTTGCGATCCTGAGCGCCTCGACGGCGGCGGTCAGTGCGGTTGTCTGGTACTGGTTCCGCAGCGGCTACCGGCTCAAGGCCTGACGATGGCGCGTCCGGCGGCGAAAATAACGCTGGAACGTCAAGACGAAACGCGCTAGGCGGGCGCCATGGTGTCGTTGCAGGCATATCCCGTCCTTCGACGCGGCCGACGCCGCGCCTGACCCCGGCTTTCGCTGCGGGCCGGCTGCGCGCCTGACCCCTTCCTTCGTTGACACCCGCCGCCCCCTCGGGCACTTCTTTCACTTCTGGCAAGCGAGGCTTACCCATGATCCCGTCGATCCTGCCGACCTACAACCGTGCGCCGCTCCATTTCGAGCGGGGCGAAGGCTGCTGGCTGGTCGAGCGCGACGGGCGACGCTTTCTCGACCTTGGCGCGGGGATCGCGGTCAATGTTCTGGGGCACGCGAATCCGGTGCTGGTCGATGCGCTGACCGATCAGGCGCGGGCGCTGTGGCATGTCTCGAACCTTTACGAGATCGACCGGCAGGCGGCGCTGGCCGATCGTCTGGTCGCGCTGACCTTTGCCGATACCTGCTTCTTCACCAATTCGGGTACCGAGGCCTGCGAACTGGCGGTCAAGATGGCGCGCAGGTACTGGCATGCGAAGGGCGAGCCCGGACGGACGAAGATCATCGCCTTCGACGGCGCCTTTCACGGCCGCTCCTCGGCCGCGATCGCCGCCGCCGGATCCGAGAAGATGACCGCCGGCTTCGGGCCGCTGCTGCCGGGTTTCGTCCATCTTCCCTTCGGCGACCACGAAGCGCTGGCCGAGGCGATCAAGGACCCCGAGGTTGGTGCGGTCCTGACCGAACCCATTCAGGGCGAGGGTGGCATCCGCGCCCTGTCGGACGCCTGCCTCAAGGGGCTGCGCGATCTCTGCGACCAGACCGGCGTGTTGCTGATCCTTGACGAGGTGCAGTGCGGCATGGGCCGCACGGGGCGGCTTTTCGCCCACGAATGGTCCGGGATAGCGCCGGACATCATGATGATCGCCAAGGGGATCGGCGGCGGCTTTCCGCTGGGTGCGGTCCTGGCGACGGAAGAGGCTGCGCTGCCGATGACGGCTGGCACGCACGGGTCGACCTATGGCGGCAATCCGCTGGGTTGCGCGGTGGCGCTGGCGGTGCTCGACGTGGTCGCCGATCCGGCCTTCCTCGACGCGGTGAACCGCAAGGCCGGGGTGCTGTCGCAGGCGCTCGGCGGGCTGGTCGATGCGCATCCCGGTGTCTTCGAGGATGTGCGCGGCACCGGTCTGATGCTGGGCCTGAAATGCCGGGTGCCCGGCCACGATGTGGTCAGGGCGGGCTATGAAGAGCAATTGCTGGTGGTTCCGGCGGCCGAGAACGTCATCCGCCTGCTGCCCGCGCTCAACATTTCCGACGCCGAGATCGCCGAGGCGGTTGCACGCCTGGATGCGGCGGCAACGCGGATCGAACAGGCCGCAGGCTGAACGAGTGGACGTGCCGTGGCACGGAGGTAGACATGAATCATTTCCTCGACATCAACACGACCGATCCGGCTGATCTGCGCGGTATCATCGACGCTGCGCGCGCCATCAAGCAGGCGCGCGACGGTCTGCCCAAGGGTACGCCCGACAACGACCTGCCGCTGGCCGGTCGCATGGTGGCGCTGATCTTCGAAAAGCCGTCGACCCGGACGCGCGTGTCCTTCGATGTCGGTGTCCGCCAGCTTGGCGGGCAGACGATGGTGCTGTCGGGCAGCGAGATGCAGCTCGGCCATGGCGAGACCATCGGCGACACCGCGCGCGTGCTGTCGCGCTATGTCGACATGATCATGATCCGCACCTTTGAGGAAGCCACACTGCTGGAACTGGCCGAGGCGGCGGACGTGCCGGTGATAAACGGGCTGACCAACCGCTCGCATCCCTGCCAGATCATGGCTGACATCCTGACCTTCGAGGAACATCGCGGCCCGATCGCCGGACGCAAGGTGGTCTGGTCGGGGGATGGCAACAATGTCTGTGCCTCCTACATTCACGCCGCCGGGCAATTCGGCTTCGATTTCACCTTCACCGGGCCGCCGGTGCTCGACCCCGAGCCGGTCTTCGTTGCCGAGGCAAGGGCAAGAGGCGCCAACATTGCCATTGAGCGCGATCCGTTCCGCGCCGTTCAGGGCGCCGATCTGGTGGTCACCGATACCTGGGTCTCGATGCACGATGCGCAGTCGGCGCGCGAACGGCGCCACAACCTGCTGCGCGGCTATCAGGTGAACGAGGCGCTGATGAAGGCCGCCGGTCCCGATGCGCTGTTCATGCACTGCCTTCCCGCCCACCGCGAGGAAGAGGCGACAAGCGCGGTGATGGACGGCCCGCAGTCGGTGATCTTCGACGAGGCCGAAAACCGTCTGCACGCCCAGAAGGCGATCATGCGCTGGTGCGTCGGCGGGGCCTGAGCTGTCCTATCGGCGCGGCTTTGCGCGCAGTGTCGGATCGGCCTCGGTCGGGTTTTCCGGCCAGGGATGCCTGGGATAGCGCGCGCGCATGTCCTTGCGCACGTCGGCATAGGACGAGGCCCAGAACCCCGGCAGGTCCATCGTGGTTTGCACCGGCCGTCCGGCGGGCGACAACAGCGTGATACGCAGCGGCAGATGGCGCGGCCCGACCGCCGGGTGCCGCGTGACGCCGAACATCTCCTGCACGCGGACCGAGATTTCCGGTGCTTCCCCGGAATAGTCGATGGGTATCGCGCGCCCCAGCGGGGTGGTGAAGGCGCCGGGGATCTCGCGGTCGAGCCGTTGGAGCGTTTCCCGGCCGATGAACTGGCGCAGCGGGGTGGAAAGGTCGAGCGCGCCGATCCCCGCCGCGTCGCGAATTCCGCCCAGGTAGGGCAGAAGCCAGTCTTCGGCCTGCGCCATCAGCGCCCCGTCCGACAGATCGGCGATCTCGCCGCCCTCGGCGCGGTAGAGCAGGGCGCGTGCCTGAAGCCTGCGCGCTGCATCGGACCACGGCAGGCCAAGCTGACGCACCCCTTCCAGTGCCGCGCCGGCCAACAGGTCGGCCGGGGCGTCGCGCCAGATACGGTCGTTCAGCACCAGCGCCCCAAAGCGTTCCTGCTGGCGGGCGACCACCTTGCGCTCGCGGCGCGACCATTCGGCCACGTCCACCCAGTGGATCTGCGGACCGTAGAGCGCCCGCAGCGCGCTTTCGCTCAGCGGCAGGGCAAGACGGATTCTCGCCTCGCGCGCATCCCCGTCGAGATCGGTCGCAACCAGCAGCCGTTGCCCGGCGAGCGGGTCGCTCTCATCCATCGCCGCGCCCTTGCCGCCCGAAAGCAGCCAGCGCGGCTGATCTCCCGGCCGGTGCAGGCCGATCCGGTCGGGATAGGCAAGCGCCGCAGCCTCGGCCGGGGAAAGCCCGCTGTCGGTCGCCGGGGCAAGCCGGGCAAGGCGCCGGGTTTCGGTGCGAATGCGTTCCAGTGCGCCGCGATTGGCCGCCCCGGGCGCTGCGTCCGGCCTGTGCAGTGCCGCCAGACGCAGGTTCAGATCGGTCGGCGCGCCGCGCAGCGGGTCGCGGTCGGCCATCAGCGCGGCAAGGGGGGCTGCGGATTTTCCCGCCACAAGCAGCATGTGGGCAAGCCGGGGATGCAGCGGCAGCGCCGCCATCGCCCTGCCGTGGGTGGTGATCCTGCCCGCTGCATCCAGCGCCCCCAGCGCCCGCAGCAGAGCCTGCGCCTCGGTCAGCGCGCCCTCGGGCGGCGGGGTCAGGAACGGCAGGTCGCCGCTGCCCCAGAGCGCCAGTTCCAGCGCCAGCCCGGTCAGGTCCGCCGCCTCGATCTCGGCCGGCGGGAAAGCCGCGAAACCGCCTTCCTCGCCCCTGGTCCACAGCCGGAAGCAGCTGCCGGGTGCAAGCCGCCCGGCGCGGCCGGTGCGCTGGACGGCCTCGGCCCGCGTCACCCGTTCGGTCACCAGCCGCGACATGCCCGAGCCGGGATCGAAGCGCGCCCGGCGTGCGCGGCCGGCATCGACCACGCAGGTGATCCCCTCGATCGTCAGCGAGGTTTCGGCGATGGCTGTCGCCAGCACCACCTTGCGGCCGGCTCGCGCGGGCGCGATGGCGGCGCGCTGGGCGGCAAATTCCATCGCGCCGAACAGCGGAAAGAGCGTGGTGCCGTTGTCCAGATGCGGTGTGAGCAGCGCCTGTGTGCGGCGGATCTCGCCCTCGCCCGGCAGGAAGACCAGTATGCCGCCATCTGTCTCGGCCAGCGCCTGACGGGTCAGGTCGGCGGTGGCCTGTTCCAGGCGCAGGCGCCTGTCGACCGGCCGGTCGAGCCAGCGGATATCGACCGGAAAGGCGCGCCCCCGGGCCGTGACGACCGGCGCGCCGCCCATCAGGTCTGCCACCGGCGCCGCGTCGAGCGTTGCCGACATCGGCAGCAGGATCAGATCGGCACGCAGGGCGGCGCGGACCTCGAGGCAGAGCGCCAGCCCCAGATCGCCGTTCAGCGAACGTTCGTGAAATTCGTCGAAGATCACCGCGCCTGTGCCCGCAAGCTCCGGGTCGGCTTGCAGCATCCGGGTCAGGATGCCCTCGGTCACCACCTCGATCCGCGTTGCCGGGCCTGTTCTGGTCTCGCCGCGAATGCGGTAGCCCACCGTTTGCCCGACGGTTTCGCCCAGTTGCTCGGCCAGCCGCTCGGCAGCGGCGCGGGCAGCGAGCCGGCGCGGTTCGAGCATGACGATGCGGCCACCGGTCAGGCCCGAGGCAAGCAGCGCAAGCGGAACGCGCGTCGTCTTGCCGGCGCCGGGCGGCGCCTGAAGCACCGCCTGTCCGCTCTGCGCCAGGGCCGCCACCAGCGCGGGCAGCACCGCATCGACGGGCTGGGCCGGTCCGGGCAGGTCGATGGCCGTTTGCGACACGCCGGTCAGCGGCGGTGAAAGACGACGGTGCCGAGCGTGGTCGGCACGTCCATCCGTTCGACCACATGCGTTCCGTCAGCGCCGATCCGGTAGGTGACGCTGAACGGCCAGTGGACCTTTTCCTTCATGTCCTTCTCGCTGAAGCCGGCGATCCGGCTGTAGGTGCCGGGGCAGAGGAGCCGCGCGCCGTCGCGCTTGCCGCCCGACATCCGGATGCGCGTCACCTCGCGCCCGTCATAGGACAGCAGGTCGAGGGAGCAGGCGAGCGCGGCGGGCCGTTCACGCAGTATCGCATAGGCGGTGGTCAGCAGGTCGACGCTGCCCTTCGCATCCGCGGGATCGGCGTGATATTTCCTGCGCTTGCGGTCGGGCGGGTTCTTGACCACCTTTGCCACGCCGCCGGAATAGGTGAAGGTGCCTTCCCTGACCTCGCCTTTCTTGGTCACGGTTTCGGAATAGCGCCCGGGGCGGTAGCGGTTGCCATCCACCTTGCCGGTCACGCTGGCGCGCCCGTCGCCGGCATAAAAGGCCCGCGCAAGTCCGGCCGGGCGGGCCTCGCCCGCCACCTTGTAGGAGCCGTTGCCTTCGCTGGCGCTCATCGACAGCACGCCGGCGCTGAGACCGCGCAGCGAAACCGTGAACCGCAACTCCTCGGCCTGCGCTGGCGCGGCAAGGGTCAGGGCGGCTGTTGCAAGTGCGGCAAGTCGCATGGGCGATCTCCGTTCCGGGTTCCCGGCGAAAGGGCCGCAAATCCCGCCGAAGGTCAACAGCAACCCGGCGCTATCCGATAGCGTTGGCGCGACCTCGCCGGTTCTGGACATTTTCGGCCATGGGGCAGAAGAAGGGCAAAACCGAGGCTGGAGCAGAGATCATGGACATCGATGATCTTGCGCGCCGGGTGCTTGCCGGAGAACGCCGGGCCCTGGCGCGTGCCATTACCCTGATCGAGAGCAACCGCGCCGATCACCGCGCGCTGGCGCTGGAACTGGGTGCAAAGACGGCCGTGGCCGGGCGCGAGGCGCTGCGACTGGGGCTTTCGGGCACTCCCGGGGTCGGCAAATCGACCTTCATCGAAGCCTTCGGCAAATTGCTGACCGCGCGGGGGCTGCGGGTCGCGGTGCTTGCCGTCGATCCCTCGTCGGCGCGTTCGGGCGGTTCGATTCTGGGCGACAAGACACGCATGGAAGAGCTTTCGCGCGACCCGAACGCCTTTATCCGCCCCTCGCCTTCGCAATCCCAGCTTGGGGGGGTTGCCCGGCGCACGCGCGAGGTGGTGACACTGTGCGAGGCGGCGGGTTTCGACATCGTGCTGATCGAGACCGTGGGCGTCGGCCAGTCCGAAACCATGGTGGCCGAGATGTCCGATATCTTCCTTCTGCTGCTTGCCCCGGCAGGCGGCGACGAATTGCAGGGCGTCAAGCGCGGCATCATGGAAATCGCCGACATGATCCTGATCAACAAGGCCGACGGCGAGTTGAAGGCCGTCGCCAACCGTACCCGCAGCGACTATGCCGGCGCGCTGCACCTGATGCGCAAACGTCCCGAAGACCCGGAGGGGTTTCCAAAGGCAATGACCGTCTCGGCGGTTTCGGGCGACGGGCTGGAAGGCTCGTGGGACGAAATGCGCGCGCTGGCGGACTGGCGCAGGGCGCATGGCCACTGGGAAAGGCGGCGGGCATCGCAGGCGCGGCACTGGTTCGAGGAAGAGGTCCGGCTGGGACTTCTGGCGCGGCTGTCGGAATCGCCCGAGATGCGGCACTGCATGAAGGATCTGGGCGACAGCGTCGCCAGTGGGCGGATGGCCCCCTTCGCCGCCGCCAGGGAAATGCTGGCGAAACTGGATGCCGCGCGCTGACGCCGGCGGTGCCGCCGGGAATCTGCGCGGGGCGGGGTTCATGGTTCTGGCCATGGCCGGCTTCGCGCTGGAGGACATGTTCCTGAAATCCGCCGCCGGTCACATGCCGGTGGGGCAGGTGCTGGCGCTTTTCGGGGCGTTCGGCACGCTGGGGTTCCTGCTGATGGCCCGGCTGCGGGGCGAGCCGCTGCTGGTGCCGGAAATGACCGGCTGCGGCATGCTGCGCCGGGCGGTGTTCGAATCCGGCGCGCGCCTGTTTTATCTGCTGGCCATCGCCCTGATGCCGCTGACGAACGCCTCGGCCATTCTTCAGGCGACCCCGCTTGTCGTCGTTGCCGGGGCAGCGCTGGTTTTTGGCGAGCGGGTGGGTTTCGCCCGCTGGGCGGCGATCTGGGCGGGCTTCGCCGGCGTCCTGCTGATCCTCCGGCCCGGAACCGAGGGGTTCGACAGGGCTGCGGTCTTTGCCGTTCTCGGTACGCTGGGATTCGCCGCGCGCGATCTCGCCACCCGGGCCGCGCCCCGGGGGCTGAGCACCGCGCAGATAGGCATCTGCGGCCTTTCCGTTCTGGTGCCCACCGGTCTGGCGGTGCTGGCGATCACCGGTGGCGCGGTGTTGCCGCAGCCTGCCGGGCTGGCGCTGGTCGGGGCGGGATCGCTGATCGGCGTTGCGGCCTATGCCTTTCTGACGGCGGCAATGCGCACCGGCGAGGTTTCGGTGGTGACGCCCTTTCGCTATACGCGGCTGCTTTTCGGGGTGATGCTCGGCATGCTGGTTTTTGCCGAACGGCCCGATGCGGCGACGCTTGCGGGCAGCGCGATCGTTCTTGCGGCCGGTCTCTATATCCTGCTGACGCGGCGCCGTCCGGCCGGCTGATCCGTCAGCCGCCGAGCGAGCGTTCGAGAAGCCGCAGCCAGTTGCCATGTGCCAGCTTGCGCAGAAGCGGCGTGTTGTAGCCATGGGCACGGAGCGTGTCGATCAGCCGGGGCAGGCCGGCGGCATCGCCGATCACGTCGGGAACCTCGCACCCGTCGAAATCCGAGCCGAAGCCGACGTGATCCTCGCCCAGATGCGCGATCAGATGGTCGAGATGCCGCAACAACGGATCCCAGCCACCGCCCCTGTCGTCGCATCCGTCCGGCCGCAGGAAGAAACAGCAGAAGTTCAGCCCGACCATCCCGCCGCTGTCGCGGATCATCGCCAGTTGCCGGTCGGTCAGGTTGCGCGGTGTCGGGCAGATCGCGTGTGCATTGGAATGGGTGGCGACAAGCGGCGCATCGCTGATCGCCGCAACGTCGTCGAATCCCTTTTCGTTCAGATGCGACAGGTCGATCAGGATCCGCAGCGCATTGCATTCGCGGACCAGCCGCTTGCCGGCATCGCTCAGCCCGGGGCCGGTATCGGGGCTGGCGGGAAAGGCGAAGGGAACGCCGTGGCCAAAGGCGTTGGCGCGGCTCCAGACCGGCCCGAGCGACCGCAGCCCAAGGGCGTGAAAGACGTGAAGCGCATCGAGGTCGGGGCCGATCGCCTCGGCCCCCTCCATATGCAGCATGCCGGCAATGGCGCCTCTGCCCATAGCGGCATGAATATCCGTGGCCGAGCGGCAGATGGCAAAGGCACCCCCGGCGGCGCGCTCCATCCATAACCAGTGGCCCAGCATGGAAAGCGCGGGCGCGCGGGCAGCGGCCGGAGCGAGCGGCGGCGGAAGCGGGATTTCAAAGGGTGGCGCGGGCAGGGCGCACATTCCGGCCGGGTCGCCGTGACAGGGCGCCGATGGCAGGAAAATGGCGAACAACCCGCCGGCGAAACCGCCCGCCCGCATGCGCGCCAGATCGAGATGCCCCTTGCGCCCCGCGCCCAGCCACAGTTCTCCGCGTCGCGCAGGATCGTGGTAAAGGCGTAGCAGGAAATCGTTGTGGCCGTCGAATACCGGCAGGATTTCTGACATGCTGCATCCGTTGCGCTTGGTGTGCCGGCGCAGCCTAACCGGCAAATGGCGGCGGTGAAAGCGGATCACCGAGACGGGGAATCGGCTTGACAGTGCCGGCGCCTTGCTCTTAAACGCGCGAACGGAATTCGGGGCGCCCCAGCCGGATGAGCCGCTGGGCGGTGCCCCATTTGTCATACGAAGCCGAGGATCGATACATGTCGCGTGTCTGCGAACTGACCGGTAAGGGCCCGATGGTTGGCAACAACGTCAGCCACGCCAACAACAAGACCAAGCGCCGTTTTCTGCCCAACCTGCAGGATGTGACGCTGATTTCCGATACTCTGGGGCGGTCGTTCAAGCTGCGGATCTCGTCGTCGGCGCTGCGTTCGGTCGATCATCGGGGTGGGCTTGATGCTTTCCTTGCCAAGGCCAGCGATGCCGAACTGTCGGAAAAGGCACTGAAGATCAAGAAGGACATCGCCAGGGCTCAGGCTGCCGCCTGATTCTCAGGCGAAACCCGTCCCTGTTCCGGGCCCTGCCGCAAGGCGGGGCTTTTGCCTTTTTGGGGTTTGCGTTTCCCTGCACGCAAACTAGGCTGCGGGGGATGACTCGCCTGCGTTTGCATATCGGCCTGTTTCTGGCCTTCGTGCTGACCATCTCGACTTTCGGGATCGGTATGGCGCGCGGGCATCTGCCGGTGGCGGGCGAAATGATCATCTGCGCCGGAGAGGGCGCGGTGAGCGTGACCGTGGATGTTGCCGGGCGCCCGGTCCAGCGGTTGATGCTCTGCCCGGAAAAATCCGGCCTGTTGCTGACGGCGGTTGCTGTTCCGCAACCGGCGCCGATACCCGTCCCGCCGCGGCAGAGCCGTTGCGAGCGATCCGATGCCACCACGGAACCTTATGTACGAAACGGATTCTCGCAAGGCGCCCGCGCGCCGCCGCTGGCCTGAACCGCCGGCCGTGCTGCCCTTGCGGACGGCCGGACGCTGACGAACGTTCAACCTCATTCAGAATCCGGAGACGAAAATGTCTGTCAAATCCGTCGTTGCGGCAGCCGCCTTGCTTGCACTCGCAACTCCCGCGCTGGCCGATATCGAGATCAGAGATGCCTACGCCCGCGCCGCGATGGCCAATGCCAAGGCCGGCGCGGCCTTCATGGAAATCGTGAATACCGGCCCGGAGGACGACCGGTTGATCGGTGCGGCCTCGGATATTTCCGAACGTGTCGAACTTCACACCCATATCGACGACGGTAACGGCGTGATGAAGATGATCGAGGTCGAGGAGGGATTCGCGGTGCCGGCCGGGGGGGCGTACATGCTCAGGCGCGGCGGCGATCACGTGATGTTCATGGGGCTCAGGGGGCCGATGAACGACGGCGATACCGTGAACGTGACCCTGACCTTCGAAAAGGCCGGCGATGTGGCGGTGGCCATTCCGGTCGACCTGCAACGGCAGGACGGCGGGATGTAATCGTCGTGCCCGATGATGCCGCCGGCCTGCGTGGGCCGGCGGGCCGGGTCTGGATGCGCCGGCGGTCAGGCGCTTGCCAGCAGGTCGTTAACCCAGGCCGGAACCACGCGCGTTGCCGGCCCCTCGCGGCGGATATCGAACATGCCCGAAAGCTCCGATGGCTCAAGGTTGAGCTCGACCGTCTCGGCGCCGGCGGCGTTCGCCTGCATCACGAAGCCGGCGGCTGGGAACACCTGGCCCGACGTTCCGATGGCAGCGAACAGATCGGCGCTGTCGATGTGGCGCTGGATCAGGTCCATGTCGTAGGGCATTTCGCCAAACCAGACGATATCGGGCCGGGTTGCCCGTGTGCCGCATTCGGGGCAGGGGTCGCTGGCCGACATCTTCTCGGGCGCGGGCCAGTGCGCGCCGCAAGCGGCGCAAAGCGCCCGGGCAAGTTCGCCATGCATGTGGATGACATGCCGGTGGCCGGCGCGTTCGTGCAGGTCGTCGATGTTCTGCGTCACCAGAACCACCTGGCCCGGCCAGTCCCGTTCGAGCCGCACCAGCGCCTCGTGGGCGGCATTGGGGTGCGCGGCCAGCGCGTTGGCACGGCGCGCGTTGTAGAAATCGTGTACCAGCGCCGGATTCCGTGCAAACCCCTCGGGTGTCGCAACCTCGGCCAGATCGTATTGCGACCAGACGCCTCCGGCATCGCGAAAGGTCCCGAGCCCGCTTTCGGCCGAGATCCCGGCTCCGGTCAGAATGACGATCTTTCGCATCTCATCGTTCCCCGCCCAAAGGTTGCCGCCGCGCCCGTCATGCAACATTTATTCGACAGCAGGGGACGGAAGGCAAGAATGAGCGGGTTTGACGGTGGTTCCCGACGAACCGGCGGAGCGCGACCGGTACGACCTGTCGGGCAAAGTGGGACCCGAGCGAATGGACAGTGATCGATCTTCCCCTCCCAGGGTGCTTTTCGTCTGTCTGGGAAATATCTGCCGCTCTCCTGCGGCGGAGGGGGTGACGCGGGCGCTGGCGCGGCGCATCGGTTTCGATGTCGTGCTCGACAGTGCGGGAACGGGCGGATGGTATGTCGGCGCGCCACCCGATCCGCGCATGCGCGAGGTTGCCGCCGCCGCACGCTATGACATTTCGGATCTGCGCGCCCGGCAGTTCGGTCCCGGCGATTTCGCCCGGTTCGACCTGATCGTGGCGATGGACGAGCAGAACCGGCGCGATATCGAACGCCAGCGCCCCGCCGGATCGACGACGCCGGTAACGCTCTTTCTTTCCTACGGTCCCTCGCCGCGACGCGACGTGCCAGACCCCTATTACGACGGAGGCTTCGAAGAGGTCCTGCACCTGATCGAACATGCGGCGCGCGGATTGCTGGCACATCTCGTACCACCGGCCACAAGAAGCGACCGTTCGTAATAGTCGCGATGCGGAAGAAGCTGCCGCTCTCCGTCATGCCAGTTGATTACCCTACAATGGGCTCGATGTCGTCTTTCGGCGGCAAATATGGGTCGTTTTCAACGTCGTTGATATCGGGTCGACGCAGTGAAACCGCCGTTTGCCAAAACGCCAAAGGCGGCGCGGCCCGATGGTCCGCGCCGGGGTTGCGCAAGGTTCCCGGGCGGGTTCCTACTGGCAGACGTTTCCGGCGGTCGTTCCGAAGTCCTTGTAGCGCTTCCAGAACGCTTCATGCGTATTGCGGTCCGATTGCCGGATGTCCTGCGCCTTCTGCGGATCGCGGAAGAACTGCGCCGCCATGCGCTGGTCGCTGCGGGTCAGCATCTGGTCGGCCACACGCTGGATGCAGTTGCAGAGCGGTTTCGAGACGGCCCGGCGATTCGATTTCATGCAGGCACGTTCGATCGTCGAGCCGGCATCGGCCGGCGGGGCGCTTGCAATGTTCAGCGGAACTGCAAGCAATAATACAAGGAGAAGGGTGGTCAGGGATTTCATCGTTTGCCTCAATAATATCAGCGCCCAATTCTGATGCAGGGCTGTTCCGATAGGGTACCATGGCCCGAATCGTTCGAAATTTCAACGTGCCAGAGGCGGTACCGCCACATGAATCCGCTGTTGCGGACCGGTTGCATCACCGGCGCGGTCAGGCGCGCGCGTCCTTGGGGCTGGCCATCACCACATAGGTGGTGATTGTCGCCACCTGCGAAAGCGCGCCCAGCCTGTCGGTGTGAAACCGCTTGTAGCTTTCCAGATCGGCGACCTCGACCCTGAGCAGGTATTCGACGCCGCCGGCTACATTGTGGCATTCCCGCACTTCGGAGGCGAGTTCCATCGCCCGTTCGAAAGTGGCCTGCGTGGCCCGGGTATGGTTCGACAGCCCGACCGTCACATAGGCGAGAAATCCGATTCCCAGCCGCTTGCGGTCCAGCACGGCGCGGTAGCCCGCAATGACGCCCGAACGCTCCAGTTCCTGCACCCGCCGCAGGCAGGCCGAGGGCGAGAGGCCGACGCGTTCGGCCAGATCGGTATTGCTGATCCGTCCCTCGCGCTGGAGCGTCTGGAGAATCCTCTTGTTGATCGTGTCGATCCTGCTCATCCGATGCACCGGCTCCATCGTGGGGTCTGCCGCTCTGCCATAGGGCGCCCTGCTCTGCCGCGCAAGCATTGCAGAGTGATATCCGATGGCGCAATATTCGGCCTGATATCACCCACATGATGGAAATATATTGCGAATTGTATCGCTTCACGCTGTTTTTTGCAAACAATCGCCCTGCGGTTTGCGGCATATATTTCCAATGACAATCAATCTTCTTCTGGCGCTTGTCGCCTTCAGTTTCGTGACCGCGGTCACGCCGGGACCCAACAACCTGATGCTGATGGCGTCGGGGGCGAATTTCGGCTTTCGCCGCACGCTGCCCCATGCGCTCGGCGTAACCTTTGGTTTCAGCTTCATGGTGCTGCTTGTCGGGCTGGGGCTGGCGCAGGTGTTCGAGCGGTTTCCCGTGGCCGGCACCGTCCTGCGCGTGGTGTCGGTGGTCTATCTGCTCTGGCTGGCATGGAAGATCGGCACGGCGGCGGCGCCGGGGGCAGGGCAGGGCGCGGGGCGGCCGTTTTCCTTTCTTCAGGCGGCGGGCTTCCAGTGGGTCAACCCCAAGGCCTGGACCATGGCCCTGACGGCGGTCAGCGTCTACAATCCCGACCATTCGCTGCTGGCGCTGACGACGACGACGGCGATCTTCGCCCTCGTCACGCTGCCAAGCTGCTCGGGCTGGATGCTGCTGGGTCAGCAGATGGCGCGGGTGCTGACCAACCGGGCACGGCTGCGGCTGTTCAACGGCGTCATGGCGGCGCTTCTGGTGGGCAGTCTGGTGCCGGTTCTGGTCTGACGGCGGCGGTTTCCCGGGTGGTGCCGGGGCCCGGCGATCCCGCTTGACCAGTTCCGCGCTTGCCATCATATCCCGCCCATGACCGAGCTTGATCACATCCGCAATTTCTCGATCGTCGCCCATATCGACCACGGGAAATCCACCCTTGCCGACCGGCTCATCCAGTTGACCGGGACGGTGGCCGAACGCGACAGGAAGGAACAGCTTCTCGACGCGATGGATATCGAGCGCGAGCGCGGGATCACCATCAAGGCGAACGCGGTCCGGATCGAATATCCGGCGCGCGACGGGCAGACCTATGTGCTGAACCTGATCGATACGCCGGGCCATGTGGATTTCGCCTACGAGGTCAGCCGGTCTATGCGGGCGGTCGAGGGCTCGCTGCTGGTGGTGGATGCGACGCAGGGGGTCGAGGCGCAGACGCTGGCCAATGTCTATGCCGCCATCGACGCCAACCACGAGATCGTTCCGGTCCTGAACAAGATCGACCTGCCGGCTGCCGAACCTGGCCGGGTGAAAACCCAGATCGAGGATGTGATCGGTATCGACGCCTCGGACGCCATCGAGATCTCGGCCAAGACGGGCATCGGCATTCCCGAGGTGCTGGAGGCCATCGTCCACCGCCTGCCGGCACCCAGGGGCGACCGCGCCGCGCCGCTGCGGGCGATGCTGGTCGACAGCTGGTACGATTCCTATCTCGGCGTCGTGGTGATGATCCGCGTCATGGACGGTGTGATCCGCAAGGGCGACCAGATCCGCATGATGCAGACCGGGGCGCGCTACGGCGTTGACAGGCTTGCCGTGCTGCGCCCGCAGATGCAGGATATCGCCGAACTTGGCCCGGGCGAGATCGGTGTGCTGACGGCGTCGATCAAGCAGGTGCGCGACACGCGGGTCGGCGACACCATCACCCATGAAAAGAAGCCCTGCGCCGCGCCGCTACCGGGCTTCAAGCCGGCGCAGCCGGTGGTGTTCTGCGGGCTTTTTCCGGTGGACAACGCCGAGTTCGAGGATCTGCGCGACGCCATCGAGAAACTGGCGCTGAACGACGCGTCCTTCACCTATGAGATGGAGACCTCCGCCGCGCTCGGCTTCGGCTTCCGCTGCGGCTTTCTCGGCCTTCTGCATCTGGAGGTGATCCGCGACCGGATCGAGCGCGAATACGATATCGACCTGATCACCACCGCGCCGTCGGTGATCTACAAGGTCCACCTGCGCGACGGAACCGAGATCGAGTTGCACAATCCCGCCGACATGCCCGACCCGGCGACCGTCGATCATATCGAGGAGCCGCGCAT
>NZ_JBKEAE010000089.1:0-2646 GCF_047971885.1 Tropicimonas sp.
AGCCGCACCCCCAGTTCGCTCTTGATGCGGTCGTTCCTGACCCGTTTGCTTTCGGCATAGAAGCTCCGGGCGATGGGGGTCATTTCGGCGGTTTCGAACCGTTCCTCGGCCGGCACCGGTACGCCGAGCAGCCGCGCGGCATGGGCGATGACCTCCTGCGGCGGGGCGGGATCGTCGTCACAGACGTTATAGATCGCGCCGGGCCGCGGGCGGGCAATGGATGCGGCGAGCACCTGCGCGATATCCTCGACATGGATGCGCGAGAAGACCTGCCCCTGCCGGACGATCCGCCGCGCGGTGCCGGCGCGCAGCTTGGCGAAGGGGCCGCGTCCGGGGCCGTAGATTCCCGCAAGGCGAAAGATCATCAGCGGCCACCCCGCCGCGTCTGAAAGCCGGCGCCACTGCGCTTCGGCCCGAACCCGCTGCCGCCCGCGCCGCGTGGCCGGGGTGAGCGGCGCGGCCTCGTCGACCCAGCCGCCCCGATGATCGCCATAGACCCCGGTGGTCGAAAGATAGCCGATCCATTCGGGGCACGCCGCATGCAGAATTCCGGCGATTTCGGGCAGGAAGGGATCGCCCGCGTCATCGGGCGCGGCCGAGACGAGGATATGCGACGCCCCGGCAATCGCATCGGTCAGGTCGCTGCCCGGCCAGAGGTGCAGATCGACATTCTTCCCGGGCAGACCCGCCGGTTTGTCCTGCGCGCGGGTGGTGCCGACGAAACGCCACGCATCCGGCTCCGCCGATTGCAGGTGCCGGATCAGCGTTCGGGCGGTGTAACCATGGCCCAGCGTAAGAAGCGTTCGTGTCATCCTGTCTCTTTCAGTATGCGCAGGGTCTGCTGGCAGCCCGTACCGTTGTGAAACTCCGCAGGTCCGGCCACCGCCCGGACCCGGACGCCCCGCTGCGCCGCGACAGAACGTTCCAGACCGATCTCGTCGTACACGGCCTGTCTCACGGGCGGAATGCTCCCGGAGCCTCCGGTTCCGGCGGTGCCGCATTCTGGCGGTGCGGGCGGCACAGTCAAGAACCAGCAATCTGTGAGGATCTTGCAAAACCGGGCGCGCGGATGCGCCGCCGGACCCGCCGTGAAGTCCGATACCGGCATGCAATTCCATGCAACGGGAGGCTCTGTTGCATAGATCGCGTGAGGGATTCATCTCGTGCATCCAGCGTGGTAGCCGGGATACATGAGCAGACTGATACCTCCGACCTACCAGATCAGGAACTGGCCGGCCTGTAATGAAGCGCTCAAGCGCCGCGGCTCGCTGACGATCTGGTTTGACCCCGCCATGACCTGGGAGGCCGCGCCGACCGGCAAGCGCGGCTGACAGCGTGACTATAGTGATGCGTCGATCCAGACCTGTCTGACCATGAAGGTGTTGTTCGGGATGGCGCTGCGGCGGACGACAGGGTTCGTCGAGAGCCTGCTGCGGCTGGTCGGCCTCGACTGGGCTGTGCCCGACTTCAGCACGCTGTCGCGGCGCCAGAAGACCCTGAGGGTGAACGGCTCGGACGGTCCCTTGCACCTGCTGGTGGACAGCACCGGGATCAAGGCCGAAGGCGAAGGGGAATGGAGTGAGGCGGATCAGAAAACAGTCCGGGGGACTGTTTTCCCGCTGAACGCGCACGCACGGTGGCACAAAGCGCCGGGTCTGGCGCAAGAATCACATCGGGATTGATGAGAAATCCCTCGAAATCCGAGCTGCCGAGTTCACCACCAGCATGATCGGCGATGCGCCGATGCTGCCCGAGCTGCTCAGCCAAATCCCACCCGACCAAGAGATAGCCAGCGTGACCGCCGGCGGCGCCTTCGACACGCGCAAGTACCACGACGCCATCACGGCTCGCGGCGCCGCCGCGATCATACCACCCCGCAAGAATGCCAAGCCGTGGAAGCCAGACACCGCCGGGGCCATCGCCCGCAACGAAATCCTGCGGACGTCGAAGCGCGTCGGTCGGACCATCTGGCGACGATGGAGCGGCTATCACCACCGAAGCCGCGCCGAGACCAGGATGCACTGCGTCAAGGTGCTGGGTCAGCGCCTGTGCGCACGCGACTTTGACCGTCAAGTGGCCGAGTTCCAGGTCCGCGTCGCCGTCCTGAACGGCTTCACCGCGCTCGGCACGCCCATCACAGAGGTTGCGGGATAGGTCTGTCCAGGGAAAGCGGAAGATCGCTCTGCAACTGATTTGTGCAAAAGAGCCGTGCCCGATGGTAAAATAGGGCGGGGCATCGGGGCCGCAGCCCGCCACCCATTCCCCTGTATGGATATGGCGCGCCAGCACACCCCAGCCCCGGCGCATCGAGGTCCGCGCCTCGGGCCAGTCCACGCCATCGCTGGCGAGCCATTTAGCAGGCTGCTGAAAAACTCCCCCGGCAAGGCCAAGCAGCGCCAGAACCGTGCCTGCGGTATCTTCCTGCGCATTTTCCGTGAGCGCTGGCAATTCCGGTATCGTTGAATAATAAGAGAATAGACCGTCCTGCCGGCGCTCGTCGCGCCAACCACGTAATATGTCCATGTGGAACAGGGAGGAGGCGACAACCATATGAAGGAACCGGCGGAGACGAACGGCAGGCGTGGAGGACGGCAGGGGAGAATCACGATCAGGGATGTCGCGAAAGCGGCCGGGGTTTCGATGATG